>JAGLRI010000078.1 GCA_023136395.1 Candidatus Bathyarchaeota archaeon
AAGGAAATGGGAAGAGTGGCCCTTAACTGCCGAAAAATACGCCTCGTGGTTAGCAGCAACCCCCGGCCAATGCATCAACATCTTTCCGGATTACGAGACCTTCGGGGAACACCAATGGCCTGAAACTGGAATACATGAGTTTCTAACCCACTTACTGCCCGAGATTCTTCACCATGAACATTTAACTTTGGCTACCCCCTCGGAAGTGATACATAAGCATAAACCCATTGGGAACATAGATGTACCCGAGTTAAGTGCTGTTTCGTGGGCTGACCTAGAGAGGGATACCAGTTGCTGGCTGGGGAATACCATGCAGTGGGCTTACTATACCACAATCAGAGAAATGGGACCACTAATCAAAGAGTCCCAAGATCAAGATTTCATCAAAATCTGGAAATACTTCCAAATAAGCGACCACCTCTATTACATGTTTACAGCCGGTGGAGCGCCGGGTGAAGTACATTCTTACTTCAACCCCTTTAGAACCCCTGTTGACGCCTTCATCACCTGTCAAAGTGCAATAACGGACTTTGAAATGAGGTTACACCTCTTCACTGTTGCTGCTGGGGAGCCCTTTAAGTTCTACACAAGTGCTAAGAAGAAAGCGTTTACTGGGGTGGAGGTAAAAAGTTTAAAGGGTTTTATCAACGCCGTCTCAAAAGTCAAGTTAAAATCTTTACAATTCCACAATGAAAGAGGCGATTTCGAAAGCTGGGCAAAATTTAGTTTACGGAGTGGAGAGTTAGCGGACGATTTTCAAAGAATCAGAAGCTCAAAGATTGGTGGAAAACCCCTTAGAAAGGCGATTGCACAAGTTGCCGAGAAACATTTCATTATGCTTTATGATAAAGTTAATGCTTTAGGATATTATTAATAATTGACTAAACGTTTTCGGTGCGTCTGATTGAAAATATTCATGTTAACTTGGGAGTTTCCCCCTAGAATAGTCGGAGGGATTGCTCGTCACTGTTTTGGTTTAACCAGAGCGCTGGCAAAAGCAGGTCACGAAGTAAGTGTAGTAACCCTCGAGTTTCCAGGGGCTCTTGAATATGAAGAGATGGACGGTGTTAAGCTTTTTCGTGTACCCATCGCGCTTGGACATCCCAACTTCTTAACGTGGGTTCTATTATTCAATCACTTTATTGAAAAACAAGTGGCTGAATTGTGTCGTGAAGAGAAACCCGACATTATTCATGCTCATGACTGGGTAGTATCTCCCTCAGCTATTTCCTTAAAACTTTCTCTTAATGTACCCTTAGTTTTTACTATCCATAGCACGGAGATGGGAAGAGCACAAGGTCTTCGTAACCCTGATTCCTTTACAATTAATGGTTTTGAATGGTGGGCAACGTACGAAGCATGTAAGGTGATTGTAACAACTGAGGCGATGAAAAGAGAGGTCGGTGGTCACTTTGAACTTTCTACGAAAAAGATGGCGACGATTCCAAATGCTATTGACCAAAAGAAATTTGATATTGTTATAGATCGGAAATCAATCAAACAACGATATGCGACACCTCATGAAAAGATAGTTCTCTTTGTTGGGAGACTTACCCCTCAAAAGGGTGTTGAATATCTTATCCACGCTGTCCCCCAAATTCTTCGCCATCATCCCGAGGCAAAATTTGTCATTGTAGGGGAAGGGTGGTTAAGGAGTAACTTGGAACAACTGGCTAGAAACAGTGGACACTCTGAAAAAATCTTTTTTACTGGTTTCCTTTCTGAGAGAGATTTGTTAGAGATCATGTCTAGCGCGGATGTGTTGGTGCTGCCTTCCATCTACGAACCCTTCGGTATTGTCGCCCTGGAGGGATTAGCTGCTGGAATCCCCGTGGTCGCTTCCAGAATAGATGGTCTAGCTGAAGTCATCAATCACAACAAAAATGGTATCTTAGTGTATCCAAGAAATCCTGAGTCGATTGCTTGGGGAGTAAATCAAATTCTTTCTGACTCTAACTACGCCCGACTTTTATGTACTAACGGTCAGAAAAAATTGCGAAAAACTTATAATTGGGATGCAGTTGCTGAGAAAACGGAAAGAGTCTACGAGGATGCGGTGAAACTTTAATGAACACAGATTTTCCTAAAAGGTATTCCTCGTTTTCTCTATCGGATGATTTTCAACTACTATGCATGCTATCCAACATCGGTGTGATCACGCCCGCTAAATCATTAACAATAGAAGAACTTTCCGAACGTACTAGACTGGAGATTTCTGTCATACAAAAACTTCTCTCAAAATTAGTTCAAGAGGGATATGTTGAAGTTTCTACAATTGAGTTCACTGAGAAATATTATCTCACACTAAACGGCATTCGAAAAGTTTTAAGTACCTATAGTTAGTAACGATCTTTTCTAATCACCATTTTGCAGACGAGGTTCTTTCTTTTGAAACGTCTCCCTTAACCTTTCAGCAGCATCCTAGGGTGTCACTGTATTGACAAATACGTCATTGGTCTTTTCTAAACCTGCCCAAATTATCAGCTTTGGGTGCACCTCAATGTGCTAGTAGTAATTACGCGCTGACTGGGTTGCTGCAATGTGGAAAAAAGTTGTATGGGTGATCTGTTAACAGCGACTGCATGCATATCAGAATATAATTTTAAGGATTTGTGGAGTCTACGAGTTCTGTATATAGTTGGATTGTCCTTTTAGATGCTATATCCCAACTAAACTCTTCGAGAACTCGTTTTCTACCGTTTTGACCCAGTTGGACTTTTCGTGCTGGATTCTCTAAGACATTGACAATCCCCTTAGCGATGTCCGCTGGGTCATTTGGATTGACGTGGAAACCACATTGATTTGGTTCATCTGGAATTACGATTTCCCTCATTCCGCTTATCCCAGCAGCTCCAACCACCACCGGTTTTTCCATGCTCATAGCCTCCAAGGCTACGATCCCAAAGGGTTCGTACAAACTGGGAAATACTGCTACATCACAAGCTGCGTAATGGGCGATCCTCTCCTTCTCCGGGATAAACTCGAAGCGAAATTTTACGGAGTCATGAAGATTCAAATCGTGTACCAACTTTTCTAAGTATATCTGCATTCCACCGATGCCTACTATCACAAGCTTGAGGTTAGGAATTTCCTTTAAAACATTAGGCATAGCTAGAATCAGTTTATCTACGCCCTTGACCCCTACCAATCTACCGAGGAATAGAACCATGGAGTCGTTGTCGTTGACCCCGTATCTGTGTCTCACCTCCTTTATCTTCTCTTCACTCACACTTCCCATATAGTATTTCTTTGGGTCTACACCATTATAACACACACGAATCTTCTCCGCTGGAAAACCAGATTCTATTAATTCACATTTCATTGCCTGAGAAACGGTAACAATAATATCAGCCATTTGTCCGCCACGCTCTTCAAAACCACTTATAACGTCGGATCCATTGCCCATGGTCCGCCCCCTTTCTGTCGAGTGCACATGAAAAACAAAAGGTAGACCGAGTTCCTTTTTAACGGCAACCCCGGCGATCATAGACAGCCAGTCATGGGCAATCACTATATCGTACTTAAATTTCTCCTTCCGAACAAGATCCTGAGTCAACTTTGAGGCGCTCAAGCAATTATACACTAGAACTTCTGAGAAAAACTGGGTGCCTCTACCCCACTTTTTAATATCATCCGCCAGCATAATGGGTAGGGAATCAGAGATGTCGACATGAAGTGGTCGATGAACATCGATTCCATGCCATATCTCCCGTGTGGGAAGACTTCCTATATCAGTGTTCATCGTAAACACCGATATGTCGTGACCCTGCAAAATTATCTTCCTAGTGATCTCAGCAGCATAAGTTCCAAGACCCCCTACAATTTTTGGGGGATACTCGTAAACTAACATCGCCATCTTCATTTTCTGAACTCCGAAGGACTTTATCTAGTCGATCGATTATAAAACAATTACTTTAAAAAAATTGTGAATTAAAGCATGATTAGGATGATGTTGAAATAACTTCCGATTATTCTGATGAGCGACTCACCGATTTTTATTAAGATATGTAATTAAAAACTTTCAGCCATGGCCCAACAATGGATTTCTTCGAGAGCTGTAATGCCTTCTCTGAAAGCTTCTCGGGCATACTCCCAATTCTCTTGTATAATGATCCAATTGATGATTTGCTTAAAAAATTTGGATATGTGTCCTTTAGATCCAATTCCTTCTTCAACAATTGGTATTAACTCATCAAGTTTCAGGTTGAGAACATCCTTTGGTTTTGATGTAAGTAACATTGAAACGGAGTAGATATGTCCTTTCACAGTTGCTCCCAGTAATCTAATTATGGATGGAACTCGATTATCCGGTTTATCTATGAACCTTTCTATAAGTTTCTGTTTATCAGACTCGGTGCTAGCGAGAAACTTTCTTGCATAACTCAAATATGTCGAATCATCCAACTTTTTTATATTAGACGGAAAATGACCCCACAAAACCTTATAGGTTCCTTCCGTAGGTGGTAACCACTCAGAAGGATATTCCTGCGAGTTGACGAAATAGATCTGAAATTGACTAGCACCAAAATCTTGTGGATTGACCTTTCCAATGGCATTTTGAAACTTAATTGCACCCTCTACGTTGGGACTCTTTTCACCATCCATCGCTTCAGGTTTTAGAAATACGTGAAAATCAAAGTCGGAGTACCCTTGTATAAAATCACCCTTCGCAGCTGATCCTTTTAAAATGATACATTCTAAATTATCCTTGAATGCGGTTTTACATGCTGAAACTACTAGAGTAATTGCATGATTCAACAATTCCGCTTTTGGCGGATCAAATTTCATCATCGGTCACGTTCTGTATGTATGCATTTTCAAACTTTTATCCTATTTGTTAGCTCGAAGAGACTTGTTTTCTTCTCTCCAAGCTATCCGCGAGTCGCTTAAGAGTTCTGTTCAATTCTTTCAGCTCTGTTATAACAATCTTTTTGAACTCCTCATCTGACAGTGTTTCGATGATCTTTCTTGGTTTTTCAGGCTCTTCTTTTGGCACAGTACACTTTTCCAACTGTTGTTTTCGTTCCTCAATAAACTGCTTATATTCTTCCCTGGTCTTCCTTCTTTCATCGCTACTCAATTCACGAGGACTCTTCTGCTTAGTAGTGAGTAACCATTCGTTATATTTGGGAATCCATTGTTTTAGGAATTGAGCGTTGATCCATCCTTTCCGTCCGATGAGATAGTCATCTGGATTTCGCCATTCTCGCTCTTTCTTGTTTATAGTAACGAGTGTCACTGATAACGGTGCACCACAATGTTGACATTTTCCCGTCGTTTCTTCAAGCGGTCGACCACAATTACCACAATAATTTTCCATCTCTTCAGCAAGCAAGATTCCTCACCTTAAATCTTTGTTTTTTCTGCATACATGAATAAACATGTATGAAATAAAAAAAAGAAAGGGGGTTTGGGATTTAAGGATAGTCGGGATTTTTCACTTGGTCTCTAGGAATGAAAGGCACAGATTTTTCCCAATAGCTCCCAAACAGATCTGATCGACCTTCCGGAAACATCCGTTCAAATGGCACCTGCAGCTTAAAGATTTTTGCAGCATTTCCACCCAGAATCAAGTTGACTTCATCCTGTGTCACCCAATTCCAATCCTTCAAGCGATGGATCTGATGGAGACTCCATCCCCAAAAGTCGGTTTGGTAGCTAGGCACACCCGGCCAACGTTCATATAATTGTGATCCTGCCTGTTGCCCTGAGAGTTGACGTCGTGAAAAGCTGAAACGAGGGTAGCTTGTTGGGTTTTGTCCAGGACGGTCTTGTTTGATGATGACTTGGGGAACGTTACCGTAGTCATGACCCCAGATGAGTTGAGTGGCACCGACATTGGGTTTTGTCAATGCAGCCTTGAAATTCTCCGCTGGCCAACTCCCGCATTCTAGATAGACGTTTCTTCCCGTTGCACCAGCAGCGACCTCAACCGCTTCTGATGACCCTCTGCCACCGTGGCAAAAGATAATGGATACGTCTGGATATTCTGTAGCTACCACAGATAACAGCACACTACCCGGACCACCCCATGGCGTACGTGCGAATTCGTGAAAATCTATCGTGACGTCGTACTTAGCTGCAAGTTCCATGAATGCACGGAACTCGTCTACGCGTTGCCTGAAGGTATATGTTCTTCGCGGGACGAGTCCCATACATCCTGGTACAAACTCGCCGATTCCCACAAACT
>JAGLRI010000079.1 GCA_023136395.1 Candidatus Bathyarchaeota archaeon
CAGAAGAATAAAATGCCCATAATACACAATGAAAGATGAACGACCAAGCACTGTAGCGGCACTGAGTTTAACGTTTCGAGCTTCAAGATATTGAAACAACCCTAGAAACGCAAGGCTAACTCCTGTAATGAATGTAACCGCATATGGGTAGGCCCATATAGCCAATAGTAAATGGAGCATTCCTTTTCCCAATAATAATGGGACGACAGTGTATACTGCACCAACAGCTACGCCTATGAGCAGAAACGTCTTTTTTAAATCCCGCCCCTCCAAAAACAAATGTCCAATCGCAGCACCAAACAATACAATGGGAACACCTTTCAATACCGCAAAATTATTTGTGACGAGTAGGTTCAACAATGAAGAGTTGGGAATGGGTATCGTGTATAAAATAGCCGTGAGTGTAGAAGCTAAAGCGAGTGTCGCTGCGAACAATTGTTTCCACGACAGATACAAAATGAATGGGAAAGATAATATCGCCGCTAAACTCAACCCCATTATGGGTGAAGATATAGTAAGTGCCCATCCACCAAAAATACCCGCAATTAGGTCTATTAGATTTTCACCCCATATTAAAGAACGAAAAACAATTTCGACTATTACCCCTATAATTAAATAACTACCATATCTACGAAGCATGTGACGAAACATTCCCAAAAAGCTCTGATTTTTCCGTTTAGAAGCAAAGGAAATAATTAGGGTCATTCCCGTGACAAAATAGAATAATATTAATCCACTACCGAGAGGTCTTGACAAATCAACAAATAATAAATTGTTACTACCCCCTCCTCCTCCATCCAACGGTACTCCTCCACTAAAAAGGAAGATATGAAATGGAATCATGAATAGAATTGCTATGCCCCTCATAGCATCAAGCGCTTTGTATCGTTTAGTAGCAAATTTAGTTATCATACTAACAAATAGTTGTAGGATAATCTATTTGTTTTATGAGAAACTAAATTCTGAATCAAAAATACCATCATAAAACAAGTTTTTCACCAGTTCATACCTATGTGATACTAACATTTTTTCAGTGATTGTTTTGTGAGAATCACGGTTCTGAGCGTGGGTATTGCCAGGGATAACGATTCCTATGTTGATAGTATAAATATATACCCGCAGTTATTCCTCTCAAGTTTGCAATCAGAAGGAACATGCTTTGTTTTGGTACTGCTATAAAAGAGAGGAGGGTTAAGCCTATGTTTAAAAGTTAGCTTAACGTTGCTCAATCAGCTCAGAAAGTTAATAAATGGTTCCAACAAACCAAGTGGTGGGTATACCCAACCCGCTAATATTAGAACAGTTGACAGAAGAGCAATCTTAGACATTTAAGTTTCAGAATAGTGATTTTCTCATAAGAAACTTATGATAACACAGAGATACGCTAGACTATTATGTTACTACACCAAAGTCATTATCACGAAGCCAAAAATGTATTTGAAATTAATAATTTGTTACTGGATTGGATAGATAAATTAACATCTAAATTTAATGCGCGCGTATTCTTAGAATATAAAATCGTCTTTGTCTCTTTTTTCAACTATGATGAAGTCGTGAGGTAGACTATACATCTCGAGAACCTTAAGTTCATCATTACCGGTGTTCTCTATTCTATGATTCTCTTTTGCGGGAATGAATAACAGATCGTTCTCTTTAATTAAATATTCTTTACCATCAACGATTTCTTTTCCTTGACCACTCAGAACCAAAATCCACCCCTCCCGGTGTGTATGGTAATGTAACTTCATACGTTTTGCCTTGGGCGGAACAATCATCAAAGTTGCCCGTACTTTCTTTGCTCTGTCTTTCTCGTCAATAACTGTTTCAGTGAATATCTTATCAATTTTAGTTGCTGACCGTTTCAATAAGTCCCCGAGATGGAGTAATTTCACTTTTAAACCTCCTATAACCAATATACGGTATATCTTAAAATTGTAAATTAACTTTATAGATATATTCCGTAGTGACGCCTTTACTTCTTAATTTTGTTTTTGAGCTTCAGGTAAGTGTTTAATTCCTTTTTAAACCGTAAACTAAACTAATAACTTACGTTTTTAACATAACATTCAACAATCTGAAAACATGAGGTTCTCGATAATTATGAAAATTAGAAGAGTAGTTACGGACCACAATGAAAAGGGGCAAAGCGTCGTTAAATGGGACAGTGAAATAAAAAGTAAAACTGGGAGAACGGGATTTTCTTTTTTTCAGATTTGGGCAACGAAAGAACTGCCCGTTCAGCTCATAGACGAAGACCCTGGCACATGGAAAATAGGTACTACCATTGCAAATGGATCCGTTTTTCGCATTGTGAAATATGAACCAGGAGTTACTGAACGCTGGCATCAGACCGATTCTATTGACTATGCGATTGTCCTTTCTGGAGAAATTTTTATGCAATTGGATGAAGAAGAAGTTCATCTGACAGCAGGTAATGTACTTGTACAGCGAGGAACGGTACACAATTGGGAAAATCGTGGAACTGAACCGTGTATAATTGCGTTTATTCTGATCGCGGCAGAGGGAGGAGAGTCAACTGGCTGGGAATAATTCGTATGTTTGCCTCAAGCAACAGCAGGCTCATGTAACGTTATTCGATAGGAGGAAAAACTGCTTCTAATAGTCCCCTTTGACGAATGTTTTCCTTATCGGATGATCCTGACTTAATCTCCACGTTTTTTATGTCTACCCCATTTTTTCTGCTAGTGAAATGCTTGCAAGCATCATTTCCCTCGGTTCTTTCCCAACAAGGATGGCTTTTCCTAATGGTTTACGCGGGTGACTTTGTATTAGAAGTCTTACGTCCAGGTCCAGCAATCTTTTAATGGAGTTTATGTATAAGTCCTTGTCCATCCTGATGAGGTTGACTCTTTCTCCGCAGAGGGAGTCTCCAACAATTAAAAGTTGTTTTTCCTTCTGGTAAAGACATATGTTTCCAGGAGTATGACCTGGGGAATGTATAACCTCGAATTTCCTATCACCCAATTCAACATACTCCCCATTTTTAAGTTTGACATCTACGCCTTCAACTGCTTCCGCATCAAGCTCGTGGATAGCTATCTTAGCCTTCGTTTTCTCCCTAATGACTTTACAACCCTGAATATGGTCTCTGTCACGATGAGTGATCGCTACAAAGTTGATCTCTTCTGGACTACGTCCCAATTCTTGGAGAAAAGGAAACAATTGATCAATAAGTGCTTTCTCAAAACCCGTATCAATCAACCCTATTTTACGCTTTCCTAAAACAACAGTTATCCCAACAAACGTTCCTTCGCGATGTGCATATTTTACAAAATAGAGATCTTCAGCAATTCTTTCAACATTTTCCATTCCAAACACCCAACAACAAATCCATGTAATCCGTGTTAAGTATTTTATATGACAAGCATTTAAAACAGTAATCTAATCGAGCTTCTCCTACACCTTCTGTCTTTAATTTGAAGAGGCTTATTCAAATATTACCTAAAAAATAATATTTTTCTGTTTCCTTACCATTATGAGGTAGGATGTTGATTTGATAAGCCAAGTTTATTTTTCTGATCCCATTGTTCAAGGTGTGTTACATTAGAAGTCCTCAGAGAAGAGATTTAAAATTGTGTTCATTGGGTGATTTTTATGTATGGATTTACTCACATGCATGCATATGTCTTTAATCAAAACCCGCGTCAGAGGTTTTATAAGACGAATAAGCTTATCTTCCTCATAAGCTCGCATACTACATTCCAGAACACGTTGATTATGTAACTTTTTAAAAAAGATAGGGTGGTTCAAGTATATAATTATTGGAAAAGGGAATTATTGATAGATTTTAGGTGATGTTTTTTGGTTGATAAAAAACTGCCTATTCATTTAGTTTTGGAGAATCTAAAAAACAGAATTAATAATATCCCTTTAGGTAACCCTCAATTTGCTGATCCAAGATATCAGGAAATTGAATTAAGTTCCAAACACTTTCATCCAATTGAGACTTTTGACAACAACAGAGCAATATGTTATATAGATGGCGGAAATATTGCGATAGCGAGGGCTCCTAACTTCGTTGTTGAATTAACTCGTTTACATTCCTGCAAGTATCAAGGTCGAGAGAGAATAAGAAATGTCCTCCCCAGTCGGATTGAATTTTATACCGTTTGTTGTGCTACTTTAGAGAATGATAAAATTATGTATGAGACTGAAATTATACCTGTAAAGGACGAATGGATAAAATTTCTACCAAATTCGAAAGATCTTAAATTTGATTCGTTCGATGTGACTTTAATGTCTGGTAGACAACGAGCCTCTATTGATAGAGTCGCTGATTCAACTCGTCTGTTCGCCGAGTGGTCTTACACAAAATATCTCATAGAAAACGAGTTAGATAAAAACGACATCGTAGTTAAAGACGGAAGTTTACAAACACTCGTAACTAACGAAGCAAAATACGCCAATAAAACCTATGACGAAGCAATACGAAAAGGGGTAATCTTTTCTGGTTTATCAAAAACATCAAGTCTTTTCACAACTACAGGATACCCTCTATTGTCTTCAATTAGCGAATTAGCAGAAAATACAAATCTCAAAGATGAATCATGGTATTATCATCCCATCGTGGATATTGTTCATCCAGATCATCGAGCGGAAATGTTTGCTGTAAAACTACATAAAAACTCTGAGTATGTTTTTAGATTTGAGATATTGAGGGATCAATTCCTAAATATGTCGTCTGAAGATGTAGACTCCGTAATAGGTGCCTTGGCACTCAACTCTAATGATATCTGTTTTCCAGGGTATCCTTATGGTCTTATTGAGGCAGATAGATTCGCGAGGATATCCAATCAAGAAAGGGGCTCACACGAAATCCAATTTATGTCAGTCTCAGCTTCATCCGGATTTTGGGCTTCTATTAATAGACACTTGAAATGTGTTAATGCTCACTCCATGTTAGATAATCTTGCTGGTGAATAGAATGGAAATGATTGGAAGTATAATATCTGGAAAACATGGAAATATTTTGATAAGACAAAAAAGTGGAGCTGAGGTCGAGTTAGGCGATCTTCTTATCGTAGAACATCAGGATACATTTCTTCTTCTCCAAGTACATGACGTTGTTTATGGGAGTCAGATACCTGTAAAACATCTAGAAATGGTCTCGGGTATGAAACTAGAAGGTTATACTGCTGAGTTAGATTTCATCGACCCAAACTTGAGAAACTATGGTATAATACATGTAAAAGCCGTTGCACAAATCAAAGATGGTAATGTACGCATACCAAAAACGCTTCCACCTTTTATGGGAGATGTCAGACACGTATTAAAAGAGGATTTCGATTTTTTGACAAAACCATCTAACCCAGTTTATTTTGGGAATATTAGAAGCGGTTCAAAAGTTTTGGATGTCCCCGTTTATCTTAATGGTCTAGATGTTTTTACCCATCATGTCCTAGTACCAGCTACAACTGGTAGAGGAAAAAGCAATCTTATCAAAATCATGTTATGGGATGTTTTAAACAAAGATTTTTGTGGAATTTTAGTTCTAGATCCGCATGATGAGTATTTTGGAAGACACGGAAAAGGCATAAAAGATCACCCTATGAGCAAGAAATATCTCACGTATTATAGTCCAAAACCTGTCAGAGGTTCATTGTCGCTCATTTTTAATATCACTCTGATTAAGCCATGGCATTTCAGAGGAATAATTAGCTTAACAGAAGCTCAACAACAAGCGATGTATGTAGCGTATAACATGTACCAAGCGAATTGGTTAATCGAAGTTGCCAGAGGAACTCCATTACAAAACGTTGACCAAAGAACGACTAGTGTTCTTCAAAGAAAAATGGATACGCTTTTAGGGATACATGCAGACGACCAGGGTAACGTTCATTCTAGGACAAACGTTTTCAGCACTTCATTAGGCCTGTCAACTCTAAAAGATATATTAAATGGATTAGAACAAGGAAAGAAGATCATTCTTGATACATCGCTTTTTACTGACGAGGTTGAATTATTAATTGGCAGCATGGTCCTCCAAGAGATTCTTTATCGATACAAAAACTACAAACAAAAAGGTACATTAACAGACAAGGCTGTTGTTAGCGTGATTTTAGAAGAAGCTCCCAGAGTCCTAAGCACAGAAGTGCTCACATCACTCGGAAAAAACATCTATAGCGATATTGC
>JAGLRI010000008.1 GCA_023136395.1 Candidatus Bathyarchaeota archaeon
CTGTTTTCTTAGTATTCTCAACTGGGAAGCTGGTTTGTACCGGTGTGAGGGTGGCGGAAAACGTCTACAAAGCAGTTGACAAACTCCATGCAGATCTGGAAGAAAAGGAAATAATAAGCTACTCGTAAATTCAAGTAATGAGTGAATTTTTATTAAAAAAACCTGTTAAGTGTTTTCACACTTTTTAACTATGCGGTTTTAAATAAAGAGTGTATATATCTGTTTTGTTTAACATTTTCCCTAGAGAATAAATCTATATTTATAACTTAATCTTTTGTTGAAAAGAGTTACTTGATGAATATTTCGAAAATTTATCTCAGTTGTTTTTAATTTCTCTTCTTTATTACCGAAATTATATCGTTTACCATTGCGGAAACTGTTTCCCTTCCAGCTCCATATCCGATAATTGTTATAACCTTTGCTAAATCCGTTTCAAGATGTAAAACATTTAGTGTGCCATGAACGCAAAGGGGATGTGTTTCTGGAATTAGTTTTGGCGCTACCTCTAAATTTTTGTCGATTGTGCCAATCAATTTTATCACGTAACCTGATTGTTTTGCTAAGTTAACTGCTTCAGGAGTGATTCTCTTAATACCAACTCTTTTCACATCTTTAAACCTAACATCTCTCTTCATTATGGCATTTGCCAATATTACTACTTTACACGCTGCATCTATACCTTCTATGTCGTAGGTGGGATCACTCTCTGTTATTCCCCTTTCCTGAGCTTCCTTTAACGTTAACTCAAAGCTAGTTCCCTCAAAGTACATCTTTGAAAGAATGTAATTCGCTGTACCATTTAATATTCCGGAGATTCTAAGTATTTCATCTCCTTGCAAGCATTCATTGACTAAAGAAAAAATAGGTAAAGCTCCTGCAACGGTTGCTTCATACTTGAATTCAACTCCCATTTCTTTTGATAAATTTACAAGCTTTTTGAATTCCACAACCAAAGGTCCTTTATTTGAGGTTACAACATGCATTCCTTTGCTTAACGCTTTCTCCATGTGTGTTAAACCTGGTTTACCATCCTCAATGTTTGTAGGTGTGGTTTCAATCATTATGTCAGCGTCGCATTTTTCAATTAATTCAAGCGAACTTTTTTCCATCAAAAAATTTGGGGAATATTCTGGTATTTCATTTATTGAAGCTAATTTTTCTAAACTTAAACCCTTTTCATTGTATAAATAACCGTCAAGATCGCTTACACCAACCAATTTAAATTCTTTGTCAATTAAATTCAGCGTGTTCTTTTTTAAGCGAATTGTTTTTACGAGGCTTCTTCCTATAAAGCCAAAACCGACCAGAATTGCCTTCATTTTTAATCCTCACACAGAGGAAATAAGAACAGCGTTTTCCTCCTCCGCTACTTCTTTTAACTTAGCTACAATCCTATTGATTTCTTCTACAGGAGCTTCAATGTTTAATCTAATACATGCTTCCTTCGATGTGGGGGCTGAACTTTCAAAGTTTACAATTCGTGCTTTATCTGTTTCAGTTTCAACAATTTTTCTTACGTCTAATTTACCGATCAAAATGAAGCTAACATTTGCTTTCTCGATGATTTCTTCCGATTTTATCACTGAAATACTCACATCCTCTAATTCCCTCTTAGTTTTTTCAAAATTTGCGATGGTTGGAAAATCCACAACCAAACTTACTGGAACATATCCGCTTGAAACTTTCTCCCTCTCATGAATTATGGAGATTATGTTTCCGCCATTTTTCGCTAAAGGCTCCAGAGCTTTAATCAACTGTCCAGGCCTATCAATTAAGCCAAGTGTTAAATCGAGTTTCATATAAATCCTCCATTAACTAGTATTAACATAAGTTTTTTTCATATATTATCTCTTTTCAACAAGTTTAATCACATTCTGACCATCCACAAAACCATAAACGACAACTATATAACTTTTCCTTAAATAGGGATACAATTAGGGCAGAACATAAACTCTATGTAAACATCTAACCCTTAATGTGAGAACGTACAAGTGTTGTTGTATGAAGTTCAAAGAATATGTGAAATAACGAATCAGTTTCTATGGGTCTTTTTGATAATCCTTATGATACCTTAAGAATACAGCCAACATCAGCGGATTGTACAAGGGATGAATAACGTACGAGATAGCCCCGTCTAATCCTTTGTTGCTTCGGCTT
Source organism: Candidatus Bathyarchaeota archaeon (assembly GCA_023136395.1). Lineage (GTDB taxonomy): Archaea > Thermoproteota > Bathyarchaeia > Bathyarchaeales > Bathyarchaeaceae > JAGLRI01. Next base: position 2,158 of record JAGLRI010000008.1, read on the forward strand.
CCACAACTTTTTACGGTTCCTCAGCTCTTCATCGCTTAACTCTACATTTAGGGTTCTTTTTGGAATATTAATTTCAATAATGTCTCCACTTTTCAACAGGGCTATGGGTCCACCTTCCGCTGCTTCCGGTGATACGTGCCCAATACATGGACCTCTAGTAGCCCCAGAGAATCTACCATCAGTGATGAGGACAACCGACTCACTTAACCCCATTCCAGATATGGTTGCTGTTGGAGAAAGCATTTCCCGCATACCTGGTCCACCTTTTGGTCCCTCATAACGAATAACGATCACATCATCTGCTTTAACTTCTCGGTTTAATATAGCTTCCATAGAATCCTCCTCGGAGTCAAAAACTAATGCTGGTCCGCTATGAGTGAGCATCTTATCCGAGATGGCTGCTGTTTTCACCACTGCTCCACTAGGTGCTAAATTTCCACTCAATATTGCTATACCTCCCTGTTGGTGTACGGGATTAGTTAATGGACGGATCACCTCTGCATCTTTGACTGCCGCTTTCTTAATGTTCTCTTCAATGCTTTTCCCAGTTACTGTGATGGCGTCTAGATGGAGAAGAGAGCTTAGCTCTTTCATAACAGCTGGAATCCCCCCCGCAGAATTCAGATTCTCTAATGCGTAAGGTCCGCTAGGAATCATATTGCAGATGTGAGGAACTTGCCTACCTAACTTGTCGAAGAGGTTTAAAGATAAAGGGACTCCTACCTCATTTCCAATCGCTAAAAGATGCAACACTGCATTAGTTGAACCACCGATGGCGAGGTCAACCATGATAGCATTTTCAAAAGCCTTCAAGGTCATGATTTCTGACGGCTTCAAATCTTCTTGTACCAATCCAACAATCCTTTCCCCCGACTCCTTAGCAATCCTTAACTTCATAGCGCTAACTGCGGTAGCTGTGGCGCAACCAGGTTGAGACATCCCCAAAGCCTCAGTTACACATGCCATTGTATTAGCAGTAAACATGCCATTACAGGAACCACAACCTGGACACGCGACTTCCTCGAGGCTTTTCAACTCCTCTTCACTCAATTTACCCGAAGCAACCTCCCCAACCCCCTCAAAGACGGAGACATAACCAACACGCTTTCCATTTAATGTACCTGAAAGCATAGGACCTCCAGTAACAACCAATGAAGGAATTTCGAGTCTAGCAGCAGCCATTAACATGCCGGGAGTTACTTTATCACAGTTTGTAATTAACACCATTCCATCGAATCGGTGGGCTTGTACTACGATCTCAATAGAGTCAGCGACGATATCTCGAGATGGTAAAGAGTACCGCATCCCTTCATGTCCCATTGATAATCCATCACATACAGCTATTGTATTAAATTCAAAAGGTGTCCCTCCACCGGATCTAACTCCGGCTTTAACTGCGTCAGCAACACGATTTAAATGAATATGACCTGGAACCATCGACGTATAACTATTGACTACGGCAATGAATGGTTTTTCCAAGTCTTTATCAGTAACTCCCAAAGCCTTTAACAAGGCTCTATGAGGAGCCTTTACCACCCCATGTTTTATTTCATCACTTCTCAACCTACATCCCTCTGAATCTATAATCTTCATAACTTCTAGAAAAAGAAAAGCTTTATATTTAATCCTGCGACAGATAGAAATTTGTTTATGAGGAATGAAAAATGGGGTATCGCTTTATCTAGCGGTTTTCCTGAGAAAATAAGAATTTTTGACACCACCCTAAGAGATGGTGAACAGACTCCTGGAATATCCTTAACCCCTGAGAACAAACTTAGAATTGCTAAACGCTTAGATGAACTTGGAGTAACCGTTATTGAAGCTGGCTTCGCTGCAGTATCCGAAGGTGAAATGGAAGCAATAAAGCTAATCGCCAAAGAAGGGCTTAATGCAGAAATTTGTAGTTGTGCTAGGGGAGTAATAGGAGACATAGATGCAGTAAAAAAAAGTGGTGCTGATAGTGTACATTTAGTCATTCCAACCTCTGATCTGCATCTTCAATACAAATTGAAAAAATCCAGAGAAGCAGTTTTGAAGATTACAGAAGATTGTGTCCAACACGCTAAAGATCAAGGTCTTATCATCGAACTTTCAGCCGAAGACGCCACTCGAAGCAATTCTGGCTTTGTGAAGAAGGTATTTTTTACAGGTGTTTCCGCGGGTGCTGATAGGATTTGTCCATGTGACACCGTTGGCGTTTTAACGCCTGAAAAAACCTATGAATATTTCTCAAAAATGAGAAAAAACTTCGCTAATGTTCAAATAAGCGCTCACTGCCACAACGACTTTGGTATGGCTGTAGCAAACTCTATATCCGCTCTAAGAGCGGGGGCTAATCAAGTTCACGCAACAATTAACGGATTAGGTGAAAGGGCTGGAAATGCTGCCTTAGAAGAAATATCCGTTGCTTTAAAGTTCATTTATGGTGTAAAGATACCAATAAAGACTGAGCTTCTATATGGCACTTCAAGATTAGTATCTAGGTTAACCGGAGTACCCGTTCAACCAAACAAGGCAATTGTGGGGGATAACGCCTTCACTCACGAGTCCGGTATACATGTACACGCTGTATTGGAGCAGCCGCTAACGTATGAACCCATTTCTCCTGAGTTGGTGGGTGTCACTAGGCGGTTAATAGCTGGGAAACACGCTGGCACCCACGGTATTAAAGCTACATTGGCTGAAATGGGTCTGCATCCAACTGATGAACAGCTCCAAGAAACCTTTCAACGGGTGAAAACCTTGGGGGACAAGGGTAAGAGAGTTACTGACGCTGACCTACAAGCTATCGCAGAATCTGTTATGGGTTTACCAAAAACTAGATCAATACTATTAGAAGAGATAACCGTAGTCACAGGTGACAGAGTCACTCCAACAGCGTCGGTTCGGCTCAACCTTAATGGTAATGTGCTTACAGAGGCATCCGTTGGAATAGGACCTGTGGACGCGGCAATGAACGCTGTTAGAAGAGCTGTCTCTGCTGTTGAGCCGATACAGCTAGAACACTATCATGTTAACGCAATTACTGGTGGTACCGATGCTGCTGTAGAAGTTATTATCCGTCTACGTAAGGGAGACAGAGTGGCGACAGCTATGGGAGTTAGGGGAGATATAGTGATGGCTAGTGTTGAGGCGATGCTTAGTGGTATGAATGTACTACTGGTTGACTACAATAAAATAAACAGTAAACGGGTAGAAAACGGTGGTAAATAAATCTAAGTCAAAAAGTAAATGCATACATACAAGTCTACACTATATCCGCATTATAAACTCGAAATTAAACATGCAGAAAAATTGAATTGCCTAACGCAGACGAGTCGTATGGAATATGTGATCACAAAAAACAACAATTAGTTATAGTCCCAAAAAATATTTAAGGAAAAAATGGGTAAGGAGTGGTGTTTCGATTCCAATGGATGATAAAAAACGTGAGGGAATGCTTTCTCGTATGGTAGTGGTTTATCTTTACCAATTCAAAACTCAGTTAATACTCCTTATGTTTTGTTTATTACCTTGAATAGAATTAGAGGTTTTGATCTCGCATAAAAAGGGAATGTGATGTAAGAATGACAAAAATGTCTGGTGCTCAAGCACTTATTGAAGCATTAAAACGAGAAAAAGTAGAAGTAATCTTTGGCATAATTGGAGGAGCCACACTTCCGATATATGATGTTTTACGCGACTCTGGAATAAGACACATTCTATGTCGTCATGAACAGTGTGCAGCACATGCAGCTGACGGCTACGCCCGGGCAAGTGGGCGAGTGGGAGTTTGTATGGCAACATCCGGTCCTGGAGCCACAAACCTAGTCACTGGTATTGCCACCGCCTACATGGACTCCTCACCGATTATTGCCTTAACGGGACAAGCCAACAGATTCTCCGCAAACACAACCTATATGATAGGCAAAGATGCATTCCAAGAAGCAGATATAATTGGGATAACCACCCCAATCACAAAGTATAATTTCCAAGTGAAAGAAGCCTCAGAGATCCCGAAAGCGGTAAAGTTAGCTTTTTACATAGCTACTACTGGTAGACCTAGACCAGTTTTAATTGATCTTCCTAAAGATATCCAAGTAGAAACCGCTCAAATGGAGTTTAATAACGATGTTAAAATTAGGGGCTATAAACCTACGACGAAACCCCATCCAATCCAAGTTAAAAGAGCGGTTGAACTCCTCCTTATGGCGGAACGTCCTGTAATTTTTGCAGGTGGAGGTGTACTTCTCTCAAATGCCGCTCCTGAACTTTTAGCATTAGCCAATTTTTTAATGGCTCCAGTGGCGATCTCCTTAATGGGGAAGGGATGCTTCCCAGAAAATCATCCCTTATCTCTGGGAGTGGTGGGTATGCATGGATCTCCTACGGCAAATAAATTAATTCTAGAAGCTGATGTTTTATTAGCAGTAGGAGTAAGGTTCTCAGATAGGACCGTTGGGACACTGGATGAGTTCTGCCCTGATGCAAAAATAATTCATATCGATATAGACTCAGCTGAAATTGGGAAAAACGTGGATGTTGATATACCGATTGTTGCTGATGCGAAGAGGACCTTAGAGACGATTAATCAACAGTTAATTCAAAGATTAAAGAAACAGAGAAGCTCCCTATGGTTTGATAGGGTTCAAAAGTATAAAAATCAACTTCAATCCCTTGCCGAATCAAGTTCCAGTGGTGGATACATAAATCCTCAGAAACTCTTGGTCGAGCTTCGCAAAATCTTGCCAGAGGATACTATTGTGACCACCGAGGTAGGACAAAACCAGATGTGGGCGGCTCTTCACTTTAAAGCGCTCAAACCAAGAACTTTCCTCAGTTCAGATGGACTTGGAACCATGGGATTTGGTTTTCCAGCAGCGTTAGGAGCTAAAGTTGCCTGCCCGGGCCGATTGGTGGTGGACATAGCTGGGGACGGAAGTTTCATCATGACCTCACAGGATCTCGCTTGTTCAGTTATGGAAAAAATTCCAGTTATAGTAATTGTTTTGAATAATTCGATGCTTGGGATGGTTGCTCAATGGCAGAGATTCTTCTATAATCGGAAATACTGTGCTGTAGAACTGGGGAATAGCCCTGACTTTGTTAAGTTAGCTGAAGCTTATGGTGCACAAGGATTTCGTGTTAGTTCACTCAACGAGTTTTCAAAGGCTGTCAGAAAGGCAATGAAGAGTGACATCACTACAGTTATAGATGTTCCAATCTCTCCTGAAGAGAATGTGTTTCCAATGATCCCGCCAGGAAAAGGTCTTAAAGATATGATTACGGAGTGAAAGATGTGATGAAAAAACAAACCCATATAATGGCTGCTATTGTTGAAAATAAACCAGGAGTACTCTATAACGTCTCAAACATGTTTAGATGTAGAGGATTTAACATAGAAAGCATCTCTGTGGGGCCCATGGAGCCAAAAGATTTGGCTAGAATGACCATAACTGTTATTGGAGACGAAAAAACAATTGAACAAATGATCAAGCAACTAAACAAATTAATTGATGTTATAAAGGTAAGTAAACTGGATCCAGATAACATCGTTATAAGGGAAATGGCTCTCATAAAAGTACATACTTCTAACGCTAGAACCCGATCAGACATTATAAATTACGCTAATATTTTTAGAGCCCGCGTTGTTGACGTTTCCCAAGAGTCACTGATTGTTGAAGTTACAGGAGATTCGGAGAAAATAAACGCATTCATAAATTTGGTGAAACCCTTTGGTGTAAAGGAGACAGCAAGAACTGGAATAACCGCTCTTTCTAGGGGAGTAAAATCAATTAGAATTGAGGGATAAGTTATATTATGAATGATAAAAAAGTATGTTTTATTGAAGGATACACAAATCTAAAACATTCAGGCATCGAAAAATAAGCGTAAAGGATGGAAAAAACAATGAATATTGTTGAAAAAATTTTAGCTAGAGCCTCCGGAAAAAAAGAGATTAATCCCGGAGAAATAGTGGAAGCTAACATCGATGTAGCAATGGTGCATGACATAACCGGGCCTAAAACCGTTCAATCCTTTCAAATGATAGGTGTTGAACGGGTTTGGAACAACGAAAGAATCGTTGTCATAATGGACCATATAGTGCCATCTAGCTCCGTGACTGCAACAGAACTGCAGAAGATCATGAGAGAATTTGCTTACCAGCAGAAGATAGAGAACTTCTACGACCTCGGTAGAGGAGGAATATGCCACCAAGTGATGCCTGAAAAAGGCCACGTAAAACCTGGAGATCTAATAGTTGGCACCGATTCCCACACGTGCACCTACGGTGCCTTAGGAGCTTTCGCTAGTGGTATAGGTGCAACGGAAATGGCTGCTGTTTTTGCAACTGGTGTCCTCTGGTTCAAAGTACCGGAGGTAATAAAGCTAAATATTACTGGGCGTTTTCAAAAACTTGTTGCACCTAAAGATCTCATCTTACACATCATTGGTCAGATTAGAGCTGATGGTGCCACTTATAAAGGTGTAGAGTTTTCAGGATCTATCATGCGAAATATGAGCGTTGACGGTCGAATGACCATGTGCAACATGGCTGTTGAGATGGGAGCTAAAACCGGTATAGTGGAACCCGATGAAAAAACGTTAAAATACGTGAAAGATAGAACAAGCAACCCGTTTAAACCCGTAAGAAGTGACACTAACGCTAATTATGAAACGGTTCTTGACTTTGATATTACGGATATGGAGCCTCAAGTTTCATGTCCTCACTTAGTGGATAACGTTAAGCCCATATCTGAGGTAGATGAAGTGGAGGTAAATCAAGCTTTTATAGGATCTTGCACTAATGGGCGCTTGGAGGATCTAAGAATCGCGGGTAAGCTTTTGGAGGGAAGAACCATAAAAGAAGGTGTAAGAATGTTGGTTATCCCCGCTTCCCAAGATATATATCTACAAGCATTACAGGAGGGACTCTTCGAAATCTTTGTTAAAGCTGGTGCTTTTGTTTGCAATCCCACATGTGGTCCATGTCTTGGTGGTCACCTAGGTCTTTTAGCCCCGGGGGAAGTTTGCATAAGCTCTTCTAACAGAAACTTCATTGGAAGAATGGGTAGCCCCAAAGCCTACGTGTATCTAGCTTCTCCAGCTACTGTGGCAGTATCAGCTTTAAAGGGAAAAATCACCGATCCACGAACACTGGAGGCCTAGAAAATGATTACTGGAAAAGTAGTGAAGTTCGGTGAAGATGTGAATACCGACGTAATCCTTCCAGGAAAATACTTAGTCTTAACTCTAAATTCGCAAGAGTTGGCGAAACATGCAATGGAAGGTTTGGATCCCAACTTCTCCGAAAAAGTTAGAGGAGGAGCAATTCTTGTTGCTGGGAAGAACTTTGGATGTGGCTCCAGTAGAGAAGAAGCACCTACAGCGCTGAAGTATGCGGGGGTTAAATGTGTGTTGGCGGAGTCCTTCGCTCGCATATTTTACAGGAACGCTATAAACATAGGTTTGCCAGTAATGGAATGTCGAGGGATTTCTAAGGAGGTTGAAGAAGGAAACATGTTAAATGTAGATCTGGCAATAGGTGAAATCAAAAATCAAACGAAAAACATCACCCTCCAGGGGACAAAACTTCCAGATTTTATCTTAGAAATTCTTGCTAGTGACGGTCTCATCGAGCATCTTAAAAAGAAAATGGGATTGAAATGAATAATTATAATATTGCCCTAATTTCTGGAGATGGAATTGGCCCGGAGCTAACAGAAGCTACAATAAAGGTTTTGAAGGCGATTCAGAGTAAATTTGAGGTAGGCTTAAACATAATTGAGGTAGATGCTGGTGATCGGTGCCTTGAAAATAGAGGAGTAGCTCTTCCAAAAACTTCAATAGAGACAATAAAAAGCTCTCACGCTTGTTTAAAAGGTCCTGTGGGTGAGACAGCAGCCGATGTCATTGTAAAGTTGCGATTAATGTTCGACTTATATGCTAACTTTCGACCTATAAAGGCGTATCCCTCTGTCCCCTGCATGTGGCCAGACATAGACTTTGTGATTGTAAGGGAAAATACTGAAGGTCTTTATAAAGGCTTAGAGTTCACATTAAATGATACCGCTATATGTTTAAGGGTTATAACGAGAAAGGGCTGCGAGCGAATAGCTAAACAAGCCTTCGAACTAGCTAGGCGAAGAAACATGAAGCAGAGAGTAACAGCTGTCCATAAAGCAAATGTCATGAAAGTGACATGCGGCTTATTTGCAGAAGTTTGCAGAGAAGTGTCACAGCTATATCCTGATATCGATTTCGATGAGCAGTATGTTGACGCTACTGCTATGCGTCTAATTAAGGAACCGCAAAAATTCGATGTAATAGTGACTACAAATATGTTTGGTGACATACTTTCAGATGAGGCTGCTCAGCTTATTGGAGGTCTAGGTATGGCTCCAGCAGCTAATGTTGGAGAAAACTTCGCCATATTTGAGCCTGTTCATGGATCAGCGCCAGATTTGGTTGGGAAGCAAACAGCTAATCCCTGCTCCATGATACTTGCCTCGAAGATGATGTTCGATTGGTTGGGGGAGAGATATGGAGATTCTGTATGCTCAACTGCAGCTGTGGCTATAGAAGATGCTGTTGTTGAGACACTGTGTAAGGGGATAACAATTCCAGACTTCGGTGGAACCGCCAAAACTCTAGAGATGGGAGAAGCCATTGCAAACGAAATTTTCGGAAAATAATTGGAGGGAGAATATTCCCCTGTATCGAGGGATAGGGTTTGAAGTCTAGAACTGTTGAATATGTAAATATTTTCGATACAACGCTCAGAGACGGAGAGCAAACTCCAGGTGTATCTCTAACTCCTGAGGAAAAATTGGAGATCGCCCATCAACTCGACAATTTAGGGGTAGATGTCATAGAGGCGGGTACTCCCATAACTTCGGAAGGTGAGAGGAAGGCAGTCAAGGAAATAGCTAAAGCTGGATTAAATGCTGAGATATGTGCTCTCGCCCGCACTTTAAGGAAAGATATAGATGCAGCAATCGAATGCGATGTTGATACAGTTCACACTTTTATCTCTACTTCGGACGTGCAAATGAAATACGCTTTGAGTTTGAAACCTACACAAGTTTTGTCAAAAGCTATTAACTCTATTGAGTATGTTAAAGATCATGGGTTGAAATGCGAGTTTTCTCCCATGGACGCTACTAGGACTAACTTGGATTTTTTAAGGCAAATCTGCAAGGCTGCAGAAGAGGCTGGAGCTGATCGATTAAACATCCCCGACACGGTTGGTATAATGACTCCACCAACCATGCAGAAGCTTATTGAAGAAATTAAAAACGTCGTCAAAGTTCCTATCAGTGTACACTGTCATAACGATTTTGGTATGGCTGTAGCGAACTCGTTGGCTGGGGTGGAGGGAGGAGCTTCCCAAATCCATGCCGCTGTAAATGGTCTTGGTGAAAGAGCTGGAAACGCGGCATTAGAGGAGGTGGTGTTGGCACTTCATTTAATTCATGACCGAAAAACTGGAATTAATACCAAAATGATCTATGGAACGTCACAATTGGTTTCCAGAATGACGGGTATTGCAGTACAAGTGAATAAGGCAATCGTAGGCGAAAACGCCTTCGCTCACGAATCTGGTATACACACTCGTGGTGTTACGGTTGTTCCCCTAACCTTTGAGCCAATTAAACCAGAACTTGTTGGAAGAAGAAGGAGATTGGTAGCCGGCAAATTTGCGGGCAAACGTGGTATTAAAGTAGAGCTTGAGGAATCAGGAATATCTCCCAACGAAGAGCAATTGAAGGAGGTCGTTAAGAGGGCTAAGGATTTGGGAGATAAAGGAAAAATTGTTACAGACGCTGATTTACTTGCTATAGCGCGGTCGGTTATGGGAGGAGTTGTCGAGGAGGAGAAGATCATTGACTTAATCGATCTAGCTGTAATAACTGGAATTAAGGTTATCCCTACAGCTTCGGTGAAAATAACGTTAGACGGAAAGGAATATGTAGCTGCAGAGACAGGGGTTGGGCCAGTGGACGCAGTCATTAAGGCAATACAAAAACTCACTGCAAGTCTAGCAAATATTAGATTAAAGGAGTATCGATTGGAAGCCATTACTGGAGGCTCAGATGCTGTGGCTGAAGTGATGATAAAAGTAGAGGACAGGGATGGAAACATTGTATCGGCGAGGGCTGCGCGTGAAGACGTTGTCATGGCTAGTGTTGAAGCGATGATTAATGGAATTAATAAAAGCTTAATAAAGAGAAAAACCCGTATCAAATAATGCTTTAAAAAATTTCTAGCGTACTTTCAAACACGAAATTAAGCACAATTAAGATGTTGTAAAAAGACGTTTAAGTGTTTAAAAACATGGGAGATGGTTTAGACTTCAACCAATTTCTTCGCTATCTTCATTTTTCCAGCATTGTCTATTGACACTTGCCATGTTGTAGCTAGCTAATCCTTTTTTAGATTTAATAATTACTAAAGAAGTTTAAAATCCTCTTTTATTGTTATTAAAACGATATGAGTGTTAGTTCTCTCAACGAAGGGTATTCCCAACAAAGTTTTTGTGAAGTCGCTTAACTCCTTTCTTGTCTTAAACTTTGCAATGATTATGACATCTGTCAATCCTGTAACATTATACGCTGCACAGATCGCTGGTATTTTAAATATTTCCTTCGCAACCTCAAGAATCTTTCCTTTGGATACCGTTACTTCTGTTATTGCAGTAAGCTGATACCCAAGTTTTTCATGGTCGAGTATCGTAGTATAACCTTTAATTATTCCATCCTTCTCCATTCGTTTAGTTCTAGTTAAAACTGTACCTGCAGAGACACTAACCTTTCTAGCTATTTCTCGCAAAGATTGTCGTGGATCTCTTAAATGTTGTTCAAGAATCTTCTCATCTAAATCGTCTAACATCAATTGTTACACACCACTCCTTTTGAGCAGCTAATATAAACTACGTTTCGAGTATTTATTAAGCATTTGTATAGGAAAATAAGGAAAAAGTATATATATGAAAAGAAGTGATTACTTAGAGGCTTTAGGAGAATAGTATTAATGAACAACCTATCAAAGGCTCCCTATGCGAGAATTTTAAACAATAACCATCAATGCGGTCACTATATATTGATAAAAAAAGAAAATATGGGAAGAAAAATAAATGAAACAGTTTGACTTCACAGAAGAAGAAGCTAAACGTAGACAATACGTAAATATGTTGCGGAAGCTAAGTTCTTCCGTCTTTAACCCTGCTAAATGGGAGAAATTGAAAAAGTTTGTTTATGAACCCACCCCGCTAAACTCAGATGTGATCATCGATGACACCACCCTGAGAGAGGGACTCCAGATGGCTGGATTAAACACTCCATCCCCCAAGGATGTGTGTCACGTTGCCTGTCTTCTTAGAGATATCGGTGTCGAAAGGGAAGAAGTTATTACTTACACAAAATCTGACCAAGAAGCCATCAAAATGATGCATGATGAAGGCTTGGGTGATATGCTGGCAGCTTGGTGTAGAGCTGTACCTGCTGATGTAGATATTGCATTAAACCTAGACTTTAAACAAGTGGGGATCTCCCACCCAGTTTCCTATATTCATTTCGAAAAGTGGAATGGAACAACTCTTGATCAACTTGTCGAGAAGGTAGTAGACACCGTGCAGTACGCTGTGGATCACGGTCTTAAAGTATTCGTCCATGGAGAAGACAGCACCCGGGCTGACCGGGACTTTGAAAAGAAATTCATAAATGCTGTTGCTGATGCTGGAGCCCAAGTTTATAGGATCTGCGACACTGTAGGTTGCGGCTATTCTAACCACGAAGCTCCCCTACCCCGCGGGATTCCAATGAAAATCCGTCGTATTAAAGAAGAAACTACTATTCCCTATTTGGAGATCCACGCTCACGATGACTTGGGTAATGCAGTTGAAAACACAACAGCTGCCATTGAATCAGCTTGCAGCTTATATGACAAGTTCTACGTTAGCACGACCTTCTTGGGAATTGGTGACCGTGCAGGAAACGCCGAGACAGAAAAGATCATGTTAAATTGTTATCTTCGTCACAATATCCAAAAGTGGAATTTCACTCCACTCAGGAAAACAGCTAATTTTATTACCTCTGCCATGAACTATTGGTTACCTCTTAACAAAGCCATTGTTGGTGAAGCTGTTTTTTCTCATGAATCTGGTATCCACGCCCATGGAATAAAGGTCTTACCCCTAACCTACGAAGTATTTCCCCCAGAATTGGTTGGCCACAAGAGAACCATCGTCATAGGAAAAAGATCGGGAAAACATGGTATTAAAATGAAACTTGAAGAATTCACTAGAGAAAAGATTGATGACCAAGATTCACGGCTATTAAGACTTATTGAAATGATCCGAGAAGAATATGTTGAAAAAGGAAGAAAATACGCCCTATTAGAAGGAGAATTTAAAGAATTCAGCAAGAAAGCAGGTTTTCAAATAAATAATAACAGAGAAAGAACGGAAACTTGATTAAATAATTAAAAACGGTTTTATATCATATCCCAAATTTTTAAATTAAAAAGGTTATTTAGGGGAAGAAGTAGATGCCCAAAAAATATAAGATAGTTACTCTGCTTGGTGATGGCGTTAGCCAGGAGGTTATTCCAGAAGCGGTTAAAGCGCTTAAGGCAGCTCAAGAGGTTGTGGGTGGATTTGAACTGGATTTTGTCGAGTTTGAGTGTGGTTTTGAATATTACAAAAAAACTAAAGAGCCTTGGCCAACGGAAGCTTATCCAGCTTGTAAGGATTCTGATGCAATTCTATTTGGTGCAACGGGTTTACCTGGGGTGGAAGGCCTCGAATCTATCGTTTATGTGCATAGGATTCTTAGGCGTAATCTAGATTTGTATGCTAATGTAAGACCTGTTAAATTAAGAGAAAACGTTAGATGCCCCTTAGTCGGGAAAAAACCTGGAGACATCAATTTTGTCATAGTACGGGAGAATACCGAAGATCTCTACACTCCTATTAGAGGGGTCCTTAAACGGGCAGAAGTAGAGGAGGTAGCCATAGACGTAAAAATAGTTACAAGGAAGGGAGCAGAAAGAGTGATTAAATACTCTTTTGAACTATGCAAGAAAAGGGGGAGAGGTGCTCCCATGGACGGAAAACTAAGGATAACTTGTGTTGATAAAAGCACCGTTCTATCAAGCTGTAAACTTTTTAGGAAAGTCTTTAATGAAGTAGCGGACACCTATCCTGAAATTGAAAAGGATTACGCTCTTATAGATGCATGGACACAGTGGGTCATAAGGCGCCCTGAGTATTATAACGTTGTCGTTACAACGAACATGTTTGGAGACATTATCACCGATATGGTAGCTCCAATTCAAGGGGGATTAGGATTAACCCCGAGTGCAGAGGTTGGAGAAAAACATGGTATGTTTAGGCCTGTTCATGGTAGCGCTCCTAAATATTATGGCAAGAGTGTAGTAAATCCCATAGCAACCATTTTATCAGCTAAAATGTTAATGGATTGGTTAGCTACCAAGTACAGCGACAAATCCGCCAAAGAAGCTGGTACCCTAATCGAAAAAGCCGTGGATTTAACCTTAAAAGATGGAAAGATAATAACCTTCGACCTCGGAGGCTCTTCAAAAACACATGAAGTTGGTGATGAAATAGCTAATAAAATTCGAATAATAAACAGTATTTAACTTTGTTTGATTCCTTCAATGGTAAAACCGTCTATGTTCTGGGAAAAACATCTTTAAATACAAATTAGGAATTTATATCAAAAACCTATGGTGATATAATGAACATTTCTTTCCAAGGTGAAAGAGGAGCGTATAGTGAAAGCGCGGTTTACTCATTTTTTGGCTTTTCTGCTCAAGTGACACCTTGTAGGAACTTGTCCGATGTTTTTGAAAGCGTTAAGAAAGAGGAAACTCCGTATGGAGTAGTTCCCATAGAGAACTCGATAGAGGGTAGTGTTAATCAAACCTATGATTTGTTTTTAAAATATGATTTGAAAGTATGTGGTGAAACAGTGCTGAAGATTAACCATTGTCTGATAACCAATCCAAAAACGGAATTAGATTCAATCAAGGTGATTTACTCCCACCCTCAAGCCTTAGCTCAATGCAGGAATTTCCTCGAACATTTAGGCTGTGACCTAATTCCAACATATGATACTGCTGGTAGTGTAAAAATGATAACTGAAAAAAAATTAATTAATGCCGGCGCGGTCGCTAGCGAAAGAGCTGCAGAAATTTATGGGATGAAAGTTCTAGTTAAAGGAATAGAGGATAATCCAAATAATTATACTAGATTCTTTGTTTTGTCAAAGCGTGATTCACCGCCTTCAGGTCAAGACAAAACTTCTATAATCTTTTCGATAAAACATGTTCCAGGAGCACTATATCACGTCCTGGAAGAATTTGTTACAGCAGGCATAAATCTTACAAAAATTGAGTCTAGACCAACCAAGCAAAAGCCGTGGGAATACAACTTCTATTTAGATTTTGAGGGTCAT
>JAGLRI010000080.1 GCA_023136395.1 Candidatus Bathyarchaeota archaeon
GAGGGGAGACCAGATCTCTGGGGTATTAACTGGGAGAAATCTGTGCCTTTCCTACCCGCAGAACAGATAGAAAACCCGGACACACCACAACCATATCGTTGGCCACCCAGATAAAACTAAACAATCCCCTTTTTTTCTTTTTAGGATTTTTATATTCTATAAATTAACATTTTAAAGCTAATACAAATATTCAGTTGATTATTCTATTCTAATATTTTATTTAGCGATTGCAAATCTATAATTAAAAAAACTAAAAAGTAACAAATTACCCTGGGATTAAAAAGGGTGAATCTGCTGGGACGGTTAGCAATTGAATACACTGATACGTAAGAAACGTGACCAAAAAGGATATACTAAAAATAAAAAAGCAACTTTATTCTTTCTGCTGTCAGGCGAACATCCAACCTTACCCTTTTCTGAGGTAAAATCTATTTTTGAAGCTGAGGGTTACAAATATCGTATTTTGGAGAAGTTAATTCAAGTTTTACGTGTGGAAACTGATGTTGATAGTATACAAGCGGTTGAATTTAGAGCAGCTATGACCCGTGTTTGCGGTGTGGAATTGTTTAGTTGTAACGCTGTAATTACTGAAATCGTTCAGAAACTTCTGAATACGCCTTTGCATGATTTCATTAAAGGTGGAGAAAGCTTTGCTGTTCGGATACAGAGGGTGCAAGGTTGCGTCCCTCACATCGTGGGAATGGAACTAGAGCGTAAACTAGGCAAGCTAATTTTGAAAAGGGTTAAGGGGACAAGAGTAAACTTGAGATCTCCTAACAAGACCTTTTTTGGGGTTTTAACTGGAAAAAAACTCGTTTTCGGTCTTAAACTAATTGATATCCCTCCGACTTCCTTCGTTAAGAGAAACTCTAATCGATTATTTTTTCATCCTACAGTAATGTCTGCGAAGCTTGCTCGGTGCATGGTTAACCTAGCCCAACCTAAGACCGGGAATTTAGTGCTTGATCCCTTCTGTGGAACTGCCAGTATACTCATTGAAGCGGGGCTCATAGGATGTCGCGTAATAGGATTAGACGTGCAACGTCAAATGGTTGAAGGAAGTCTACAAAATCTCCTGTGTTATGATCTAAATCCCGAAGGAATTGTTGTGGCAAACGCTAGGCAACTTCCCATTTCTAAGGTTGACTGCGTTGTTACAGATCCTCCATATGGTAGATCATCCACTACACTAGGGTTGAGCACACAACAAATAATCAGCGATTTTTTAATAGTAATTGAGAACAGTCTTCCAAAAAGAGGGAAGATTTGCATAGCCTCTCCAAAAACAGTTGGATTAGGTGAAATCGGAAAAACACTAGGTTTTAATCATTTGGAGTCACATTTTTATTATGTGCACAAGAGCTTAACAAGAGAGATAGCTGTCTTTGAGAGAACTTAAAATGAGTTTACGTGTTGTTTTTCTTGGAACTGCGGGAAGCATCCCAACTCCCAAGAGAAATCTGTCTGCAATTGTGATTAGGAGGAAAGAAGAACTTTTACTCTTTGATTGCGGAGAGGGAATACAACGTCAAATGATTCAGGCTAAGGTAGGGTTTCATCGAAAAACAAAGATTTTCATAACGCACTTGCATGGCGATCATATTCTTGGGTTACCGGGGCTTTTTCAAACAATGTCTCTATGGAATAGGAGGAAAAAACTTGAAGTTCATGGACCTCGAGGCATAAAAGCCTTTGTTGATGCGATGAAGCAAACCGTCCAATTTACACTTACATTTCCTATGGAGATCTTCGAGATTAAAAATTCTGGTGTGATGTGTAATGAAAAACAGTATGAAGTCTATGCTGTTTGGGCGGATCATTCGGTCCAAAGTCTGGCTTACGCGTTAATAGAGAAACCTCGACCTGGAAAATTTTATCCAGAGAAAGCTAGATCTATCGGAGTTCCAGAAGGTCCATTATGGTCAAAACTTCAGCAAGGGTGCCCCATTAAACTTTCAAATGGACGAACTGTCAAACCGGAAGAGGTAGTAGATCCCCCACGCTTGGGAAGAAAAATTGTTTACACTGGAGATACTAAACCCTCAGAAGACATCATAAAATTAGCTGATAAAGCGGACTTGTTAATTCACGAAGCTACTTTTAGCGACGAGCTGCAAGAAAGAGCTCATGAAGATAAGCATTCTACTCCCAGCCAAGCTGCAAAAGTTGCAAAAAAGGCTCGGGTAAGACGGCTGGTTTTAACTCACATCAGTGCACGATATAAAGATCCCACCATTCTGCTTGAACAGGCAAAAAAAATTTTCCCTAATGTATGTGTAGCAGAAGATTTCATGAGGATTGATATCCCTTTCTTTGGACATTAAAAAAGACTTCTTTATGGTTTGGGATCTTTCCCCTCTGATTATCTAATTTGTTTTGGGAGTTAGCCATTCGATGAACTCCCGTAAATTATCCCCACGGATTTTCACCTTAATGGGTCCTAAGGGGGATTCTGCTGTAGGTTCTGAAAAAGAGAGGTGTCCTGCGTATGCAACCTGTTTATTAAGGTAGAAGGTTATGGATTTTTCATCTAATCCCTTAAACAATACGCTTCGGGCAGCATCAAGAACTCTCTCCCTCCTTAGAAGATTGAAAATTTTTGTTAAACTGTCAATACCTTTTGCTTTTGCAGTAAGTAAGCTCCCTCCTCTTTGAGGAGTAATCTTAAACTCAGCATCCCAAATTATATTTTCCACAGCTTTCCTCACTTTATCTGAGTCCTCAGTTGGTTTAACTTCAACCTCAACACAAACATCTATATCATCCATTTTTTTAGTATACTCCCAAATAATTTGTCCACCTTTCTCCTAAGCTGTCCTTTTGTTCCCTCATTTACAATCAAATGATCTGCAGTTGCTATGACGTCACCCAAGCCAACGTTGAGCTCTCTTAAATCCCGTTCAATAAATGTTTCTCTGATTCGTGGATCATCACTTCGTTTCCTATTAAAAAGGCGTTTGAATCTTGTTTCAGGGGATGCATGAATGGCAACGATAATAAAATTTGGAAATTGTTTTTTAAAATCTTTTACCTCAAGAGTGCTTCGAATACCATCGATTATAATTATTTTTTCCTTCAATTCCTTTATCTTAGGAATACACCGCTTAGCCACTACAGCTGCCCCCTCTTCCTCCCTCAGTTTGAGCATAACCCAACCTAGATTTTCCGGTGTAGGCTCCAACTTCCTCCGCTCAACCTCAGCCCTTATTACATCCCCCATTACCACTACAGGATAACCTATTTCCTGAACAATTTCTTTTACTGTAGCTTTCCCAGCACCAGGCATGCCTGAAACACCCGCAACAATTTTCTCCCTCATAACCACACCAGCACACATTATATTCGCATATCCTAAATCCCTTCAGTTAACTATTATGGGGCTCAGTATGTATTAACGCTGAAAAACCATTAAAAAGGGAAATCCGTAAATTAAAATATGTTTGAGAGTATTAATTGTAGGAGTTTAATCATATGCCTGATATGATCCGAAGCTTCGTAGCTTTTGACATCGATAACAAATTAGTGCTCAGACGGTTTTCAGAGGTTCAAAATATACTTGTAGCTACAGGAGCAAATTTGAAGTTGGTTAAGCCGCAAAACATTCACATAACTATGCGCTTCCTTGGAAATATATCTCCTAGTGTGGTTGACCTAGTCTATGAAGAAATGAGAAAGATTTCTTATGCTCCATTTGAAGTTGAAATTCGAGGCTTAGGTGTCTTTCCAAGTTATAATTACCCTAGAGTTATTTGGGCTGGAGTCCAAGAAGGTGTTGATACGCTTAGAGATATTATTAATCAGTTAGATCTCCCCCTCCGTAGGGTAGGTTTTAAGTCGGATTCAAAGGGATTTAACCCACATCTCACGCTTGCTCGTGTTAAGACGGGACAACATAAAGCCGAGCTTATTACTTGTATCAAAACTTGTACAGATTATGAATTTGGTACCATTAAAGCTAACTGTCTGAAGCTTAAAAAGAGCGTTTTAACGCCTAGAGGCCCCATCTACTCTACAATTTATGAAGTTACTGGTTGAACGTTGGTATGAAATTTTATGTATGATTCTGAAACCTATCCTTCAATACGAACAACTAAAAAATTAAAATGAGTAAAAATTGGAGACTTGCTTATGACCACAGTTCTTGAGAGGGTTTGTGCCTATGTTTTAAAAAGGACCACTCCAAATCGTGAGGAAAGGTTGCGTATTATCACTTTGGCTAAAAATTTGAAGCAAAAAGTTGAAGCAGCAATAATGGAAGCGGGTATCGAAGCGGAGATTGGTGTGGAGGGATCTGTTGCAAAGGATACGTGGCTGAGAAACGAGCCGGAAATTGATATTTTCATGCGAGTACCTAATACCGTACCCCGAAAAGCATTTGGGACAGTCTACTTAAAAACGGCAAAAAAAGCTACCTATGGTTTAAAACAAATTGAGAGATTTGCTGAGCATCCATATCTCGAATGCATGATTAACAATGTGCGAGTAAATATTGTACCCTGCTACACTGTGGAGCAGGGTGAATGGATCAGCGCTATGGATAGAACACCCTTTCATACTTCTTACATAACGAAGCATCTTGATCAGCCGTCTAAAAACGAGGTGAGGATACTCAAGCAATTTATGCGAGGAATTGATGCTTACGGGGCGGAGATAAAAGTTGGTGGTTTTAGTGGATATCTCTGTGAGCTTCTCATACTTTATTATAAATCCTTTATTGAAACCATAAAATTGGCTGCTAATTGGAAGAGAGGAGTAGTTATTGATTTCGAGGGTTATTATAATGGGGTGAAAGAGGAATTGAAGAAGATTTTTAAAAACCATATTATTGTAGTGGATCCCGTAGATAAAGGAAGAAACGTGGCAGCTGCGGTGAGAGAAAAAAAGCTAAATGAATTTATTGCTGCCTCGAGGGCTTTTTTGAAGAATCCTGATTTAAAGTTCTTTTATGCGCAAGAAGAAAAAGCTCTTGACGCTGAAAAGCTTCTTTACACCATGAAAGCTCGCAAATCAACCCTCGTCTTTGTGATGTTTGGAAGGGTAAAAACGGTGTCTGATGTTTTATGGGGACAACTCTTTAAATCCCAAAGATCATTGAGGAAGATGCTTCAAAAATATTCTTTTAAGCTCATTCGAGATGAAGTCTGGAGTGATGAGAAGAATATCAACATGTTCATCTTTGAAGTAGGAGACCGCTTTCTTCCTTCAATAAAAAAACATTCAGGTCCTCCAATAGAGAAGAGGGAAGATTGTGAAAAGTTTTTACAAAAATATCTTGGAGCGGAACTGACCATTTCTGGCCCACGAATAGAGGGAAATCGTTGGATCGTAGAAAAAAAGCGAGAATACACAGACGTAGTAACGTTTATAACTGAGAACCTGAAAGGTGGTGGGAGGCATATTGGTATAGCTAATCTATTAGCTAAAGCCATCACTGATTACTTTGAGATCTTAGTGAATGAAGAAATTTTACAGATTTACTCCGCTAATGATGAATTCGCGAAATTTTTAACAAAATATTTGAACGGAAGACTGGGATGGCTTGTTTAAAAAACATGCGCGCGCGCATAAATTTAATCTCTAGGGAGTATTATTGCAACATTCTTATTTCTTTTGACCTTAAAGTATCTTGCAACAGGATTACATTTTGTTCTGAAAAGGAGTCCATGCTGAACCTTTAATTCGATTTCTGTTAAGGTTTCAGCGTATCCCATTCCTTTAGCTACAACAAAATCTGTATTATAATATGTTTCTAAAAATTCTTTTGAACAATCTTGAGGTTGAAGGCCAACAGAATCAGCTCCAGTTGTTATTAATAAATTGGCTATTTTGTCCATTCCAACAAATTGTGCGTCAATCAAAGTCGCATCATTAAGTACTGGTCCACCCTTAACTGCTACAGTCACATTACAACCAAGATTTTTCAGCTCTTTAACTAGAAGTGTATCAAAAGCTATTTCCCCCGAGTTATCAGTTAAAAAGATGACGTTTCTTGCTTTTTTAGTCAAATTATAGATTCTTTCAATTTCGTCTATTGCCAAGTCTTTCTCAGCATTTGCAAAAAAATCTTTCAGTCTTA
>JAGLRI010000081.1 GCA_023136395.1 Candidatus Bathyarchaeota archaeon
AATACTGAACATAGAAAATCTGAAGACACATTTTGACACATGGGCTGGCGTAGTTACAGCAGTTGATGGAGTAAGTTTTGATGTTAAAAAGGGTGAAACACTTGGATTGGTGGGGGAGTCCGGTTCAGGAAAAACTGTTACAGCATTATCCGTTCTTGGAATAGTGCCAAGACCTGGAAAAATTATGGATGGAAAAATAATCTACAAGGGTAAAGACTTAATCAGTATGTCAGAGAAGGAAATGCAGAAGATACGCGGAGCTGAAATAGCATTAATCTTTCAAGATCCTTCAACGTCTTTAAACCCTGTTTTCTCGATTAAAAGTCAATTAGGAGACGTTATCAGAAGACATCAAAAAATAAGTAAAGAAGATGCTATGGAAAATGTAGAAAATCTTCTTGACCTGGTTGGAATACCTGATGCAAAGCTTCGGATGAATGAATATCCTCACCAATTCAGTGGGGGGATGAAACAGAGGGTTGCTATTGCGAGAGCTCTTTCATGTAAACCCGCTTTACTCTTTGCGGATGAACCAACAACAAATCTAGATGTTACGATTCAAGCGCAAATATTAGATCTCATGAGAGATCTAAAAAGTAAATTTGACATGTCGGTGGTGTTAATCACGCATAACATGGGTATTATTGCTGAGATGGCTGATAGAGTAACAGTATTGTATGCGGGTAGAGTCTGTGAAACCTCAGATATGCACGATTTATTCTTTCATGCGACCCACCCTTATACTGTAGCCCTTATAAACGCTATACCTAGACTCGGTAAGGTAAAACATGAACTACAGGTTATTCCTGGAAACATTCCAAACCTTATTGAGCCTCCTTCGGGTTGCCGTTTTCATCCCAGATGTAAATATGCCACGTCGATTTGTAAAAAGGATGTTCCAGAATTAGAAGAAGTTGAGAAGGGTCATGTAACAGCTTGTCTCCGTTGGAAGGAGATCGAAGCCGATCTTAAGAAGGAGCGTGAAAGAATTGTCTGAAGAAATAGTTCTTGATGTCCGAAATTTAAAGAAGTACTTCCCGGTACAAGAAAAGGGGGTTATCTTCAATAAACCAGCTGGTTTAATTCACGCTTGTGACGACATAAGTTTCATTGTGAAACGAGGTAAAACCCTCGGATTGGTGGGTGAAAGCGGAAGTGGAAAGACCACACTTGCTAAAACAATATTATACCTTATTCCTCCCACATCTGGTGAAGCATTTTTTGAAGGCGAAAACTTATTCAAAGTTTTTATGTCAAAGAATAAGAAAGAGATTCAGAATCTTCGCAGAAAAATGCAATATATATTTCAAGATCCATATTCTTCGCTAAATCCAAGGATGACCGTTTCGGATATAATTATTGAACCTTTCCAAATTCATAAGCATATTCCAAAGAAAGAGTGGGTTAGTAGAATGTATGAACTTCTAAATTATGTTGGTTTAGAAGATTATCACGCTGAAAGATATCCTCACGAATTTAGTGGTGGCCAAAGACAAAGAATCTGTATAGCTAGAGCACTAGCTGTGGAACCCGAATTCCTGATCGCTGATGAACCAGTGTCTTCACTAGACGTTTCCATAAGAGCTCAAATACTTAATCTTTTACGAGATCTTCAACGCAAGTTAAATCTCACTTACATTTACATCTCCCACGATTTGAGCACCATTCGACACATATGCCACCAAGTTGCAGTCATGTATTTAGGAAGAATAGTCGAACTCGCTGAAGTAGACGAGATCTTTGATTCACCCAAACATCCATACACTAAAGCATTAATATCTGTTATACCAACCATTGAAGAGAATATAAAAATCAACCGAGTAATACTCCCCGGTGAAGTTGCAAGTCCTATCAACCCTCCTCCATACTGTAGATTTTATTCAAGATGCAAATATCATATTCCAATTTGTGAGAAAAATGATCCAAAACTAGAGGAAGTCAGTGCTAACCATTTTGCAGCTTGTTTCCGAGCAATGGAAAAGCTAGAATAATTTCTCAAAGGATTATGATAGAATTTATAAGAAGTGGTACTGCACCTAAACCGAGAGAAATAGGTAAACCTGGGAAATAAGTATATTTTTCAGCTCCTTTCATGGAAGAAATGGATCCTATCAGAATCAAGATTGTTGAAAGGATACAATTTACTATTCCAAAGGTAATGAAGGAACATGTAACCAACATAGAGTAACAAGTAAGGTCACCTAAACCAATTCCCCACCTTTTAGTTGTAGTTGAAAATATTACCATAAATTTTTCGATTTCTTCTTGAACTTCTTGACTGTTTAGCCGTCGGTAAACCCAAAACATATCGACGAAGGATAAAGCTAAGATGACTGCGATTATGGAGGTTAAGGGTATAGATATTCCAAAATATACACCGATGATTGAACTATAAAAAATAAAAATGAAATTCTTTAATCTTTCTGGAAGATTGCCCATTATAATAAGATAAATAGAATAAAATCCAAGATAGGCAAGCCCTCCAAATACTATATAGATTAAGGGAAGACTATTTACTGGAACATTGAAGAATTGTTTTCCAAAGAGAAGGGTGAAAATAGTTCCTACGACTAAATAAATGACGATGAAGAAATCTGGCATGTATACATTTTTTAACTTTTTTGAAAAAAATATTAAAGCGATAGATACTGTTGCTATGGCAATAAATAGTGATGTATTTTTGATTATTGAGTAAATTCCTCCCTCGTTAGGAAGGGGTAATTTTAAAGCGTCATTACTTGGAATTGAAAAAAAGGCTAAACCCGCCATACTAATTGCAAACAAAACCGTCACTAAAATAGGAAAACCTGTTTTCATGAGTAAATCATAGATTTTTTCTTTCTTCATTATTTATAAAATAAATAAATATAATCTTATAAATATTCTAATTTTTTAAATTAGTACACCTAACTAAATTTCGGGAATTAATGAATTGTCCATTATTTTCCATAACTGTTATGTGCCGCGCTTAATGTTAGCGTAATTGTCTATAAGTGAAAGGGCTTTGAGTGTTCTCACATAATCCTGTGCAGTTCTATGAGTACAGTTTAATATTTCCATTACTGCTTTGATGGGAAAATATGATTTTGCACCTCTTCTAGATTCGTACTTTAAAGGGTATGGTCTTATGTTCATTCCAAACTTTACAAGAATCAACCATGCTAGCGACTTGTTCCTTTTTTGAATGATTTCGAGAAGTCGATAAATTTCATCAGATATTCGATCTCTCTCTAAAGACATAACAAATTAAGTCGCATTACGACTTAATAAATAATGAGATTTGAAAAACCTGTTTCTAAAAAAATTTAACTACTGAAACGTTCATTGCTTTTTGTTTGATAGGTGACCGTGTTTGAAAAGAACTAACATGTTGATAATCCTTTGTGTCTTCGTTAGTCTTTTTTACTGGTTAGCAGACCCCACAATTGCAGAACAATTTTTAGTATTCAGAGCATCAGATTTTCTTAGAGGAAAAGTTTGGACAGTCATCACAGCTCTATTTATTCACGTCAACTTACTTCACTTAATCGGCAACATCCTCTTCCTCTTCGTGTTCGGAAACACGTTAGAAAACACGTTGGGTGCCAGGAAAATGATACTTGCGTTTTTTATCGGGGGCACTAGTTCTTTTATTCTCAGCTCATTCTTTTACGGAATAGACGTTAGTATGGCTGGCGCCTCAGCAGCTATTTTTACTTTAGCAGCTGTGGTGATGCTCATTAAACCCTTAAAATTTTCGTGGTTGTTTTTTATGCCATTAGGCCTTGTAGCAATACTCTATTTCGCCTATAACCTCCTAGCTGTATACACCGCGGTTCAAGGAAATGTTGGATATGTCGGTCACATAATAGGTTTTCTTCTAGGTTTTCCTCTTGGAATCGCTTGGAGTCAGCGTAGATGGCTTAGAAACCTCCTGATTTCAATATTTCTACTAATAGCATATATGATTATAATTTTTATAATCCAAACATTTAGGCTAATCTAATCAATCCAACGGTGACAATTTTTCAGTGCCAGTAAGTTTTTGATAACATATCTTTTCAGTACTTGTTGTAAAATACAGGCTTATCTAGGTCTTTCCTAGATGACACTGGAACTCTTTCAGATATTCCTATTGCCAGAACGGCTATCACTCTCATTCTTTCAGGGATTTGTAGTAGATTTTTTACTTCTTCTTCAGCAGTCATATTCTCATTATTACTTTCGAACATTCCTAAGTAATAAGATGCATATCCTAAGCTGTGAGCAGCTAAAGCCATGTTCTGAGCTGCAATAGCACCATCCTCTACATAGTGGAATGAATCTTGATCTGGATCAACTACTACTCTGATTACCGCAGCAACATCCTCCATCCAATCGTCTTTTGAAAAAAAAGTTTTTTGGTTACCTATCTCACCTATCTTATGCTTCAAGTCTTTCTTAGTAACAACTATAAAACTCTACGGTTGGCTATTAATCCACGATGGAGCCCACTTACCTGCATTCAAAATCTGTTCCAAAGTCTCTTTATCTAACTTTGAAGGTAGAACTTTAACGACACTCCTTCTCTTTTGTATAGTCTTCAAAACTTGGTTAACCATATAAACCACCTAATAGCTAGCTAGCTTTCTAGTTACTTATTTTTTACAAAGGGGTAAACAATAAAATATTTAACCCCTTATACCTCTTTGTCCTATACATAAAACTATACACCATATTTTGAGGAATGCATAATGTCGCATGAGAAAGTTAAAGCTAGAGTATACACTCCAATGAAAACACCGCATCTACGAAATGGCAAAGGATTCAGTATCGAAGAAATTAGGAAAGCGGGATTATCCCTTCATACCGCAAAAAGATTGGGTGTATCAATAGACAAACGAAGAAAAACGCTACACCCCCAGAACGTTCAGAGATTAAAGGAAGATTTTGGAAGAATAATTAAACTCACTGAAATTAAAGGTATTGGAGCGACCGCGGAAAAGAAGCTTATAGAGTTAGATATCCTAGATGCTTATGACTTTATTAATGCAAATCTCAATGAATTGTCCAAAACCGTTTCATATTCAAGAAACACTCTAAAAAAATGGCAGAATGAAGCCAAAAAACTCCTAAATAAATAATTTTGAAAGAAACAACGTAAATAATATCTTACCATTAAATGGACCGATTGCGGAAAAAAAGGAAGGGACTCCATGAAAAAATTTGATGTTATTGTTGTTGGTGCAGGGACAGGAGGTTGTATGGCCGCTAAGACCGCTGCTACGGGAGGTCTTGAGGTCTGTCTTGTGGAACGTAAAAGAGAGGAGAACATTGGAGTTAAGGTGTGTGGTGATGCAATAGGTAGCCACCACTTCGATCTATTGGGATTGGAGTACCCTACCGGAGAAGAATTGGAACATAAAATTGTAGGAGCCAAGATCTACTCTCCCGATGGGAATGAGGTTTTCCGTGTTGAGATGGCGGATTTCCACGGCTTTATAGTCAACCGACGACTCTTCGGACAGAGGCTGCTTAAGTATGCTGTTGACGCTGGATCAACACTCTTGGACTCAGTTCAAGTGATAGAACCCATCATTAAAAATGGTGTTGTAAAGGGAGTTTCAGCGAAAGATCTGAAAACGGGAAGAAAGATACTATTATCTGCGGAAGTAGTTGTTGATGCTAGCGGTTATTCAGCAGTTTTGCGAAAGAAGTTACCCCCAGAAATGGGAATTGACAACACGGTCGACGAAGAAGATGTTGTGATCTGTTATAGAGAGATCCGTAAACTAAAGAAAACATTTGTTGATCCAGATCTTTGTCGACTCTACTTAAGCCGCACGATTGCTCCAGGTGGGTATGCGTGGGTATTCCCTGAAGGTCGTAACAAGGTCAATGTAGGTCTTGGAGTAGCTATTGTGAAAGGGTTTCAAAATCCTAAAAAACTTCTCTACAACTACATTCTTTCCAAACCACTATTTGAGGGGTCAACTTTAGTAACAGGAGGAGGGGGACACGATCCTGCCCGAAGGCCTATTAACTGCATGACTGGAAATGGTATCCTCATCGTTGGTGACGCAGCTTGCCAAGTAAACCCAATTCACGGTGG
>JAGLRI010000082.1 GCA_023136395.1 Candidatus Bathyarchaeota archaeon
CTTTTTTCAACCATGACAACTTTCGCGCCTCTCTTTGCTGCGCTTATGGCAGCCCAGCAACCAGCTATCCCACCACCAAGAACTAGAACGTCTGCGCTAACTTCATTCTCCACATCGTATCGTATCGGATAAGGCCACTCATATTTTGAAACTATAAAATCCTTTTCATAAGACAAATAAATACCTCCCTCAAAGAAGACTATACAAAATTAAACTTATTTTAATTTTGACTTGTATGCATGCTCTCCTTAGTCAAGTTTACACATAAGCAACCCTTCTAAAAAACTTCTAAGCAACAAGCGTTATTTCGATACGACATAAATATAATATCCATCGTTAAGAATGATCATTGCAAATAATTGAGGAGGATTTTAATGAGACGAAAATTATCCTATATGGATGTGGATGAAGCTGTTAAAAAAGTTGTAACAACAGTTAATATAAAACCAGAGCTGGAAGTTGTTCCAATCCACGAGGCGTATGGACGTGTCTTAGCTAAAGATGTTATCTCAGGCGTCGATATTCCTCCAAGTGATATCTCGCATTTTGATGGTTATGCCATTAGAGCGGAAGACGCTGTTCATGCATCTGTTGCAAGTCCTGTTTCTCTTAAAGTAATAGGTAGGATATATCCAGGAGAGAAGGGCGAAAGAGGGGTTAACCCTGGGGAGGCATATTATATTACTACGGGTGCTTTTTTGCCTGAAAGTGCTGATGCTGTGATAATGGTTGAAGCAACTGCAATAGTTGAAAAAGACGTTATAAAAATATGCAAGACCATGAGACCTGGCGAGAATTTAATTCCCGCTGGTGAAGATGTTACAAAAGAAAAAACAGTTTTTAAAAAAGGACATGTTCTAAGAGCTCAAGATGTTGGGTTTTTAGCTGTGCTCAGAATTGGGAAAGTAAAGGTCTTTAGGAAACCGGTTGTTGCAATTATCTCTTCTGGAGATGAGCTAATCAATCATATGGAAGAGAATGAACCCCTTAAGACAGTTAACAGCCACAGTCTAATGGTTTCTAAATTGATAATGGAGGCAGGGGGAGTCCCGGTTGAATTGGGTATAGTCTCTGACAACTTAATTAAAATCAGAGAGAAAATAGAGGGTGGGTTAAAAAAAGCAGATATTGTATTAACAATTGGTGGTTGCTCTGTAGGGGAAAAGGATTTTGTGCTGAGAGCTATTAATTTGATAGGGAAGCCGGGTGTAATCGTTCACGGAATTAAGAGAAAGCCGGGAAGAGTCTCTGGCGTAGGCGTAATAAATGGTAAACCTATCGTCATGCTACCGGGTCTAATTCAATCGACAATCATTGGTTTCCATGTCTTAGCATTACCATTAATTCGACTAGCAAGCGGCCTCCCAGCAACGAATTTACTTCTGACTTTTAGAGCTAAGATTGCTGAGGATGTCGCGTTTAAGAAGTTTATACCATTTCAACAAGTTACGTTTGTTAAGATGAACAGAGAAAAAGATCAAGTTATTGCGCAGCCCATAATCGGAGAGTCCAACTTGATTAGTATACCAGTAAAAGCAAGCGGCTTCATCGTAACGCCCGGACATAAACCGGTTATTAAGAAAGGGGAAGAAGTTCAAGTCCATTTGCTACCGGGTCTTTTCTCCAACCACCAATGATTAAGGACACATAATTTTGCATTAAAAAAGATTGTAGTGAATCGTGACGTTGGTTGTAGCGTTTACGCTTTGTAACTTACTTTCAGCGTTCCATCCCCGCTAATCATCACCGTGGCGGGATTCTTTTTCTTATCTTTCATAGAAACAAGACCAGTGGTTATCCACTCGTTGAATTTGTAACTACCCTCTGGGATGTACTCCACTTCATATTCGCCTTCTTTCACAGGAGAAATGTCAACTGGAAGCTTGTATTCTAAGTCCAGGGCGACTATCATTCCAAGATTCTTGGTTTCACCTGTAGATTGTTCAGATTCTAAGTGAATCGTAAACCCGGAAGGTGGAGAGGGGGTAAGTTCTTCACCGCAGAAGGGACAATTCTCCCACGGCTTCATTCCAGGGAGGTGTGTGATAGTTTTACCACATTTTGAACAAACGATAACTTTTTCAAGTTCGATCGGTCTAAAACACATAATAACCACCTATTGACGATCAATTATTATAAGATGTTTGGCGAGTGGCTAATAAGTGAGTAAGTAAGAACCTAAAAAAGTTTCTATTCCACGTAGTAATATTTAAAAAGAATTTGGTTTTCTTTATATCACCAAGCCCGATTTATTCACTTCGTCTTAAATAGATTTTAGGTAACATAAGGATTTACAGTCATCATTTTAGGGATCTCCACTAGGAATATATACTTAATATTAAGTAGTAAACTCGCATTTTGAATGTGAAGGGGAGTTTTGATATTGAAGTGTGCCGAGTTTTCTTCGAAGCTGAAGAATATTCTAGGATTGAGGTGGTCACCTGTGTCGATTAAATATGTTAGCAGAGACGATTCATTGCTACTTGGAATTCAGAAGCCGGGGGGTAGGCTTTACATTTGTCAGGCCCTCGCTTTGGCGAAAAGAGGAAAAACATTGCTTCTAACACAGGATAAGTGTAAGTGTCCTGACGGTGCTCCTATTCTCGGGTTGATGCGAACGCCTGATAAAATTAAAAGTGGTAAATTTCATGGTGCTTTTGGGAAATTCAATTCGGCAAGGGAAGCAAAGCGGATAGTCAATGAGAGACCTAGCTTCGAGTTGAATAAAGTTAAGGCAATAGTGTTTGCACCATTTGAGAAGTCTCCTGTTGATCCAGACATTGTAATATTGACATTGAACCCTGAACAAGTAATGTGGATTTGCATCGCAGCCACGTACTACACGGGGGAAAGACTAGAGTTCAGCACAAGTGGGCACAACTCTCTCTGCTCTGACTGCATGGTTGTCCCACATCGCGATGGAAAAATAAATGTATCGTTTGGAGATTATGGATGTAGAGGTTCTACAGAGGTTGATGACTGCGAAATGTTCGTTGGAATCCCTTGGAGCCTACTCCCTCAGATCATAGACGCCCTAGAGAAACTCTCAAAGAAGGCTATACCGGATTCCAGAAATAAAATTTATATGCCAATCTATGGTCGTACACGCATTTAGAGAATTAATTTAGCTGGATATTAAAAACCAAAAATCTTTGAGTGTAAGTAAATTTTTATGAAACTCAAAACGATCCGACGATGCTTTTAGATCAAAAATTTCCATTTTGGATTCAACCCACCTGTCAAGATTCTGCAGTACAAATCTTTTACTTAGTGGAGACCTGCATCTTCTGCAGTTTTCTATCCTCATACTTTAAAGCGTGTAGCAATTATCTCCATTATATTTCCTCTTTTTGAAGAAATTAATGATCTAATGAGGTAATACCTAATTTTTTCGGGAAAGAATCTACGTAGTTTGAAAAGTGGAATGTGAGTAAAAAACCTAATTTTCTGAAAATTAAAACTGTGTTTCCTAAATAATCTGGTTATTTGATCAAGGCTTATGTCGCGCTCATATACGCTACCTACGTAGGTGTGAATTGTGTGAGGCAGCAGTGAATATAAACTAGAGAAAATGATGAATGAAATGCGGATAAATCTGGCAAGGAAGTTAAGATTAGTGGATGGCTCGATTACGCATATCGCTTCTTTGGCGCACCGATCTAGCTCGTTGAAAGCGTCGTTCAAGTTTCCTATGTGGTGTAGAACACCTGAGATGCAGATTGTTGAAAAAACCTTGTTTTTAAAAGGTAGATGAAGAGCTTCAGCAACAATTGTAGGTACGTTATGTTTTTTTGCTATGGATACCATTTCACGCGAAATATCAAGGGCAACTATCTCTTGTCCAGTGGCTCGCAGAATTTGGGAAACGACTCCAGTTCCACAGCCATAATCAAGGAAGGGGCCAGAAAATTTCTTCCCCCACTCGTATGTAGCAAAGTGTTTGTGGTAAATTTCATATTCAGGAACAATCGTTTTCTCGTAATCTGAGGCCCCTACGTCGGATATGGCTTTTTCATATCTTCTTGTATCTAAATTTCCATTATCTAAGCAGTTACTGCTCGTATTGACCTCCCCTGTAGTTGGGTTGGCTGTCCCTTTTCCAGAATGATAATGTAAATTTGTTTTTATAAGTGAATAGTCTCATGTATTTCACATTTAAAGAGTCCACTTCATCCCTCAACTTGTTTAATGTTTTATTCAACATATAGCTGATTGAAATAAGCCTTCCTTCCACCGAGTCTCCGTAGAATCCAAGAAGCAATATCCATTATTGTCACGTAACCATTATATTAATCGACTACATTGCACAGTAATCAAGTCGAGTTAAAGGAGGAATGTTGATCCTTGTCGAGTTGGGGTGAACTATCTAAAAAGATGAAGACGATTTTAGGATTAAAATGGTCACCTGTAGCAGTTAAACTTGTGAAAAAGGATGAACCATTACCGAAAGACATCCCAAAACCAAGGGGAAGGCTCCGTCACTGCCAATCCATCATGACAGCTAGGAGGGGGAAAACGCTCCTATTGACAATAAATGAACACAGCTGCCCCGATGGAGCCTCAGTGCTTGGTCTTATGAAAATACCTGAAAAGATCAAGAGTGGTGAACTACACTTCAAGGTTGGAGAATTCGCTTCCATGAAGGAATCAAAACGAATAATCGATGAGAGACCCCATTTGAAAGTAGGTGACTTCAAAGCAACTGTGGTTGCACCTTTAGAAGAAACTCCCTTCGATCCCGATGTTGTAGTGCTTACAACAAATCCAGAACAAGCCATGTGGATAAGTTGTGCATACGCATACTTTACAGGAGAAAGATTAACCTTCAGTACCATCGGATACAATGCTTGTTGTGTTGACTCTACGGTAATTCCATATCTAACTGGAAAAATAAACATATCATTAGGTTGTTATGGATGCAGAGGATCAACTAAGATGTCTGATGACGAAGTTTATGTTGCTATTCCCGCAAAACTATTGCCCCAAATTATGAATGCTCTCGAGAAACTTTCGAAGAGATTAATACCAGAGACCAGAAGAAAAATCTATCTGCCTCCACACCAGTAAATCCCACGAAGTGTAGCCAAGTATAACCATATTAAATAGAGTTCCCCTTGAAGATAGAATATATATTTAGTAAATCAATAACGTGATGATATGAATACTAAAGAACAGATTTTAGCACTTATCGAAGATAGACGAACACTCTATATGTTTCTCTCAAGAGTCTATGAAAAAGAATTCAAGAGAGATAGATTAAAGGAACTCTTTGAGAGAATATTTCAAATTAGAGATTTGAACATACTTAGAAGTTCTGAGTTTAACGATGGGTTTGAAACTGTAAGTAGCTATCTTAAAGAAGCTGAGAAACGTGACTTAGCTCAAGTTGAAATGGAATTAGCCGCCGATTACGCGGGGCTATTCCTCGGACTATGGGGAAAACCTTTACACCCTTCAGAATCGGTATGCAGAAGTAAAGGACATCTACTTATACAAGAATCGAGAGATCGTGTGTTAAAAATTTATAGAATGATGGGAGTTGATAAGGTAAGTGAGTTCACAGAACCAGAAGATCACATAGCAATCGAATTACAATTTATGGCTTATCTATGCAGAAAAATCTTTGAAGCATTAGAGCAAGATAACATTAACGCAGTTGTAGAATATCTTAATGTACAAAAAGATTTCCTGAAAAATCATTTAGCTACTTGGATACCTCAATTTTGTCAAGACATAATACAAAGCCCAGCTCGTGGCTTCTACAAAGGTATAGCGAAGATAACTGATAAGTTTTTAGAGACTGATAAAGAGGTAATTAAGGACATAATTAATAATGTAAAGAGTTTGATTTAATCAGGTGAGAACCAACTTTTAATTAAGCCCTAATCAGTAAATAAAGAGAAATTACAAAAAGAAAAAATTACTTCTAATACGATCGACCAAGAACATCCTTACACACAACTCGGCAGTTGTAGCATCCATTGCAGATTG
>JAGLRI010000083.1 GCA_023136395.1 Candidatus Bathyarchaeota archaeon
TTAGTCGGAGCATGCTTTGAACCGAGTGAAGGAACCTCTGCAATACTCATCTCCTCAATGGGTGGCATGGGCAAGACATTGACACTGCTTGAGTTATTGAAAGAAATAAAAAGTAGTTATTTGTCCGATGATATGGTTATCGTTAACAAGGACGGAACCGTTTTTTCTTATCCAAAACCAATCCGTCTCCGTCGGATCAATATTTCACCACTCGCTCTTGAAACCTATGTACCTCCCGCACAAGTAATTGGTTCCACTCCCATTGCTCGCAGAAGCCAAATAGGTACTATATGTCTTTTAGAACATGGAATCAAGAATGAAATTCAAAAATTAGATCGAGAGGAAGCATTGACTAAACTCTTAGCTATCACTAGAAAACTCTTACCCTATTATATGGAACGAACTTTACTAGCTTATTCTTACATGGATTCCTCCTTCAACCTGGATGATTTGAGGAGAACTGAAACTGAAATCATACGCCAATTTCTGAGTCATGCAAACATCTACACATTAAAGAGCAGTAGCAGCAACCCAAGTTCTTACGTAAAATTGTTAAAGGATTTACAACATGAGTACATGTGACAACGAAACCGCTTTTCTGTTCCATCTAGTAAGTGATATCTATAGAAAACCTAGTATACTTATCCCTGCTCTCCAAGAGATAAATATCCCAAGACTTTTGCAAATATCCATGAGAAACAACTTGGGATATTATGTTTTCAAAACTCTTTTTAACAAATACGGAGAGCGATTGACAAAAAACACATTCACCTTGCTTGAGGATCTCATCAATCGAGGAGACAACAGGATTATGGATCAACGAGCCGCTCTCTTACAAATAAAAACCTGCTTACCCCAATGCTTAATTTATAAAACATTTAGAGCACACCATCGGATACCTAACGATATAGACATCTTGGTTCGTAATCTCCGTCAAGCTGTCAACTCTTTAAAATCAACTGGCATGACATTACACGAATACTCAAGTCATGAGGCAGTACTTATCACAGATAAAAAGATTCGAATACAATTACACAGTAAGGTCTCGTGGGCGAATTCATCTTTTCTTGATAACGAATTAATTAGAGAAAAAACCAGAACTGTCTCTTTTGATGGAGTTGCAATTAGAATACCAAATATCGAAGCAGATTTTCTTATTCACTTGGCGCATATTAACTTTGAACCTTTACACTTTACCCTCTCTGATTTTCTATACCTTTGCAAAATCGCGCCTTTAATCAATTGGAATGTCGTGATTAATCAGGCAAGAAAGTATCACTGGGAGAGAACCTTCAATCATTCGATGGTATTACTCGATGGGCTTCATCATAGTTTATACCTTGATATCTGTCCATTTGAAGGTCTAAGATTAGAACATCGAGCTGAAAGAAAGGGAAATATTTCCCTACCAAAGTCTCTTCCAAAAAGACACATAATCAACGCTTTTATTGAGAAAAAACTGTTTCTTTACACCATACGAAGGATGATCAAAGTTAGCCGCATCTTATTCTCTGGAGATACATATACACCATTCTATCTCCCACCTGAACGCGTTTTATTGAGTACTCAACAATAAACTTTGATCATGATAGTGGAATCTTGTTCTCAAAAGATGAACATAATCCACCACTAGTCAGTGTCGTAATAACAACGCATAATCGACGAAAAAAGGTTCTTAAGACAATCAGATCAGTGCTAGATTCTGGGAATCCTGAGAATATTCTCGAAATAATTGTTATTGATGACGCATCAACCGATGGGACAATTCAGAGTGTTAAAAACGCTTTTCCAAAAAATAACTTAAAAATTCTGAGATGTGAGCAGGAGCAACTGGTTTCGGAATGCAGAAACATGGGACTAAAGGAAGCTAAGGGTGACTACGTTTTTTTCTTAGACGATGATGTCATTGTGTCTCGTGAAGCGTTATCTAAGTTGCTTACTTTTCTTTTACAGAATAAGAATGTAGCTTGTGTTATACCTATGATTCTGTATTACCATAAACCTAATGTTATTTGGTGTGCTGGTGTTAAACATAATTTTTGGACTACGTTGGGGAAGTTAGTTGGAAAGAATGAGTTAGATACTGAACAATTTAACCAGCCTATCAGTAGTGATTCTGTAATCACCGCCTTCATGGTTTGCAAAACAATTGCCGCAAAGGTTGGGTTTGACTCAAAAACTTTTCCTATAGGCTGGGAAGATATGGATTTTGCCACTAAAATAAGACAAGGTGGACACGACGTATTAGTTTTGCCTTGGGTTAAGGTGTGGCATGATTATCCTGGTGCTCACTTTCTACGGAATAAATTAAGACTTTATTTTGAGGTACGAAACAGGATACTCTTTCACAAAAGATGGAGTACCAATCCTATTCAATATTTAGTTTCTGTTGTGTTTTCTGTAACAGTTGGATTAAGTTACATAATATTAAGCATACGTTTCACCCGAGACTTTGTTGGGAACTTCAGGACGGTGCTCAAGGCTTTGGGGGATGGATTATTTTCTAAGCCTTAACTACGTTGAGATTCACCGATAAACAAAGAAAAATGTATCCCCTAATAGAGGTTATTAAAAGCGTGCATGCGAAAATTTAGATTAAAATATCTCGCACTATAATTTATTCAATTTGAGCTTTCTTTCTTTTAAACCACTTAATCGTTTTTGTAAGTCCTTCTTCTAAGTTAATTTTTGGTTTCCATCCTAATATCTTTTCTGCTTTACCAACGTCTGGCCATCTTCTCCTAGGATCATCTTCTGGTAAGGGATGAAATGTTATATGTGAGATGCTTTCGGTTAGCTGTTTAATTTTTTGAGCTAACTCTAAAATCGTTATCTCCTCTTTATTGCCAACATTCACAACTTCACCATTTGTTTCTTCGTTAATCAAGAGCACTAACAGTCCTATGCAGGTATCAGTAACGTAGCAGAAGGATCTTGTTTGCAGTCCATCACCGTACACTGTTACCGGTTGATTAGTCAAGGCTTGAGTGATGAAGCGTGAAACAGCTCTACCATAACCTCCTTCCGCCCTCAAACGTGGACCATAGGAATTAAAAATTCTTGCAATCTTCATGTTCAATTCATGTTTTCTATGATAAGCTGTGAATAAGGCTTCGGAGAACCGTTTCCCCTCATAATAACACGATCTAGGTCCTATGGGATTGACCCTGCCTAAATAGCTCTCTGGAGTCGGAAAAACCTCGGCGTCTCCATAAACCTCAGATGTTGACGCAAACAATATAGTGGAGTCATGTTTCCTAGCCAACTCGAGCATGTTGTGGCTCCCGAGAGAATTTACCTTCAACGTCTCAATCGGGTGTTGCTGATACTCTTCTGGTGAAGCACGACTGGCGAAATGAAGTATGAGGTCATATTTTTTGTCGTGTTTAAAAGTACAGACGTCTTCGTTCAAGAATTTAAATTTCGAATTTTCTAACAAATGATCTATATTCGCTAGTTTTCCAGTTGAGAGGTTGTCTAGACAATCAACTTCGGCATCAAGAGTTACGAGTATGTCGCAAAGCCAGCTGCCTAAAAAACCCGCGCCACCCGTGACTAAAACTTTTTTATCCTCAAAATCTTTCCTCTTTAAATCAACCTTTCCTCTCTTAACATCCTCAAGAATTATCTGATCCATCAACTTTTAGTTCTCCTACAAAAGTGTTGATAAGACAAGGACAGGGCTTTCCAATATGTTTCTGGATTTCCGATGTCCAACCAAACCTCGCTAGGATTGAGCTGAACAGCACAAACATTTGATCCCCACTCAACAAGCCTTTGAATGGCATCCGTAAGCTGTATCTCCCCCCCTACACCGGGGGTAGTCTTCTCTAAAGCCTGGAAAATTACGGGATTAAAAGCGTAGATGGGCATGATCGCAAGATTTGTGGGGGGTTTCTCTGGTTTTTCAACGGCTGCTAAAACCTTGTAGACGCCCTTCCCTATCTTCTCGGCTTCAATAACACCGTACTGCCTTGGATCTTTCATCTCCTGCACAAGGAATGCGGCGTCTGCGTTAACTCGGCTATAGGCATCCATCAACAATTTAAGGTAGGCAACATTTTCCGAAATAATGTAGGTGTCGCCTGCATGAACCAGACACAGTTCATTTTGAACGAAGGGCTGAGCCATCAACACGGCGTCTCCAAAACCTTTAGGTTCAGGTTGATTTACCCATATGACGCTGGAAGTCTTCAGCTTCAAGTAAAAATTCTCCAAATCCGAGGCTTGATCAGACTTCCCTCGATCCCTAAGCATAACTCCACAATTTAGATCCGGTGTAAAGTGATCTTCAATAGTCCGTTTACCCCTACCCACCACAAAACAAAACTCTCGAAAACCCGCTTCATATAACTGCTCAAAAACCAGCTGCAATAGGGGTGTCACTCCCGCATCCCCATTGGTCAACCTAGCAAAAATCGGAAGCATCTCCTTAGGCTGCTCCTTAGTAGCTGGAAACAAGCGAGTCCCCAAACCAGCAGCAGGTACCACAACCTTCTTAATCATCGAATCTCCGCTCATTCTCACAGTCTTGTCTCGGAAACAATTTATAATTAATGGTCAAAATATATTCAGAGAACAAGAGAGGATTAAATGTGACGCCCCCATCTATCTCAATTGTTGGAACTGGATATGTAGGTTTATGTACCGCAGTTGTTTTCGCTAGTAAAGGCTACAAAGTGATAACATCAGAACAAGATCATGAAAAGGCGGCCTCAATCAATGAAGGCATCCCCCCCTTCTTTGAACCGGGCTTAGAAGATTTGCTGCAAAGAGTTCTAAAAGAGAATAATTTAAGGTGTGTCCTAACTAGCGAGGAAGCCATCCTAAATACGGATGTTACCTTCATCACTGTAGGCACACCCAATAAACCGGATGGAAGTATTGACCTACAATACATAGAACGTTCTGCTCAAGAAATAGGCGAAGCCTTAAAGAAAAAAGAAACATATCATTTACTCGCGGTGAAGAGCACTGTTGTACCCGGCACTACAGAGAACATAGTTAAAGCAACCATTGAAAAATACTCGGGTAAGCGTTGTGGTATTAACTTTGGATTATGCGTGAACCCCGAATTTCTACGTGAGGGAAATGCTCTCCACGACACTCTACACCCTGACCGCATAATCATCGGTGAACATGATAAAAAATCCGGTGATTTTTTTGAGGCTATATACAATTCCTTCTATAGAGCAGAGATGCCTTCCATCATTAGAACAACCCTTCCAGCAGCTGAGCTGATCAAATATGCTAACAACATCTTCCTCGCCACCAAAATAAGCTTCATCAATCAAGTCGCTAACATATGTGAAAAAATCCCTGGGGCAGACGTAACGGTCATAGCTAAAGCCATAGGCTTGGATAAGCGAATCGGACCCCTGTTTTTGAATGCCGGGTTAGGATATGGAGGAAGCTGTTTACCAAAGGACGTTAAAGCCATTATAAACTTCTCTAAAAGCTTAGGTTATAATCCCATAATCTTTAATGCCGTCGAAGAGGTGAACAAAGCTCAACCAATAATAACAATCGAATTATGCAAAACCATTCTAAAAAATTTACCAGGCAAACAAATAGCCATTCTAGGCTTAGCCTTCAAACCTAATACCGACGACATGCGCGAAGCTATCTCCATAAGAATTATTAATAACCTTTTAAACGAAGGCGCAAAAATTGTGGCCTATGACCCAGCGGCTATGGATAACGCTAGGGAAGTCTTTGGTAACGACATCCAATACGCAAATTCCGCCATCCAATGTCTTAAAAACGCTGACTGCTGCATCCTCACTACCGAATGGGAAGAATTTAAAAAACTCACGCCAGAAGACTTTATCCAACACATGAAAAATCCTACAATAATCGATGGAAGAAGAATCTACGATCCAAAACAATTCAGCCAAAAACTAAAGTTTAAAGCCATAGGCCTTGGGACACTAACCTGAGCGTTACAAATGACACAAAAAAACTAACGCGCAAAGAAT
>JAGLRI010000084.1 GCA_023136395.1 Candidatus Bathyarchaeota archaeon
AAAAGCGAACTCTTGATGCCGGGACATCGAGCATGCGCAGGATGTGGACCAGCAATAGTATATCGACAAGTACTAAAAGCCTCAAGAGGACCATTAATAGTAACAAATCCAACAGGATGCATGGAGGTTGTTACAACTATTTATCCCTATACATCATGGAGGGTTCCGTGGATTCATACAGCTTTCGAAAACGCTGCTGCCAACGCAGCAGGAATCGAGGTAGCATTGAAGGCTATGAAGAAAAAGGGGAAGCTCAAATATGATCACGTTGATATTTTAGCCATCGCAGGAGATGGGGGAACCTATGACATTGGGATGCAAGCGCTATCGGGGGCTGTTGAAAGAGGCCACGACTTTCTTTACGTACTTTATGACAATGAAGCATACATGAATACGGGTATACAGAGAAGTGGTGGTACGCCTCACGGTGCTTCAACCACTACTTCACCTGCTGGTCGCGTGATTCCAGGTAAACTTGAGTATAAAAAGCCAATTGCAGATATCATGGTTGCACATGACATTTCTTATGTGGCTACCGCTTCACCTTATTTTTGGCATGACTTAATTACAAAGACGCGTAGAGGATTTGAAGTTAATGGCCCCGCCTTCCTGCACACACTCGCGCCTTGCCCAAGAGGTTGGCGTTATGACATAAGTAAAACAATCGAGATCACACGTTTGGCTGTAGAGACTTGTGTTTTTCCATTGTGGGAAGCCATTGAGGGTGAGTACAGCTTATCTGATCCTAGTAAAGTTATTGCATTGAGACCTGAATGTAAGAAGCCTGTTAGGGAGTATCTTAAGGGTCAGGGTCGTTTTAGGCATTTATTTTTACCTGAGTTTGAGTATGTTATCGAAGAGATACAGAACATCGTTGATAAACGCTGGGAAAAAATATTAAAGAAGTGCGGTATGGCTTAAATTCTCTTTTCATGGAACGGCTTTTAAATGCACGCATAAAAAGTTTAGTTGCTTTAGATTTCAGATTCAAGAGGTGAAAGAGAAGCTACTTCCTCACTTAATTTGGTGATTTTACCACTGGGGCAAAGGTCATGGCACTCTCTACAAAAGCTGCATACGCCGGCAGATATCTCTGATACAAAAACAATGTGTCTGTCTATCCCTCTGCCCATGAAGCAAATAGCATTTTCTTTCTTAATCTCTGCGCAGTAACGGACACATAAACCACAGAGAATACAAAAGGTTGGTTCCGCGGGGAAACGTGACTCTTTCACTCCATATTGGTGGGCTAGAGTTTTCAAAGGCCCGGTAGGAGCCAAGGGTAGCAGCAACTCTAGAATCATTTTACGAATTTTGTTTACCCTTTCTGTATTAGTCTTAACCATCAACCCCTCTTTTACAAGGTAAACACAGGATGTTACTAGTCTTGTTCGTTTACCCTCCGTTATTTCTACTATACATAGCCTGCAGGCGCCGTAAGGTTCCAGCTTCTCATGATAGCAGAAGGTTGGAATCTCAATATCAGCGGCTTGAGCTGCTTGGAGGATACTCATTCCATCTTTAGCTCTAATATTTTTCCCATTGATTTCTAAAGTTACATCTTTCATTGTGCTCACCTTTTGCGTACCACCTTCGTATCTGGAGGAACAGATAACGGCAAAGATTTACGGGGGATCTTCTCTACAGCGCTGAAGCGTTCGGGACAAACATCGAGGCAGGTGTTACATCTTATGCATTTCTTCTGGTCAATCACGTGTATTATATTTTTACCTCCATAAATCGCTTCTGTAGGGCACTCCCGGACGCAGATTCCGCAAGCCTGACATTTCTCGGGCTGAATGTAGTATGTGATGAGTTCTCGACAAACCCCTGCGGGACAGTAATTCTCTTTGATGTGTGCGTTATACTCGTCTCTGAAGTATCTAATCGAGGTCAGTACCGGATTGGGTGCAGTTCCACCAAGTGCGCATAAAGACGCATCCATAACGAATTCGGAGAGCTCTTCCAGAAGCTCAACGTCTCCATCCTTTCCCTTCCCAGCGCAAATATTGTTCAAGATGTTAAGCATCTGTCTTAAGCCCTCACGGCAGGGGACGCATTTTCCGCAAGACTCCTGGGAGAGGAAGTCAATGTAGTATCTAGCGACATCCACTATGCAAGTGTCCTCATCCATCACAATAATTCCGCCCGAGCCCATCATTCCGCCTATTTTTCTGAGCTCATCGAAATCGATGCGTGTATCGAGCAGGTTTTCGGGGATGAAGCCTCCGGATGGACCTCCGATTTGAACTGCTTTAAACTTCTTGCCGAAGCGAATGCCACCACCTATCTTATAGATCATATCCCTAAAGGTGATGCCCATGGGCACCTCGACTAGACCCGTGTTGTTTACCTTACCCACTAGGGAAAAAATCTTGGTTCCTTTGCTTCCTTCAGTGCCTGTACTCCTGAACCAGTCAGCTCCCTTACTTATGATAAGTGGCACGTTTGCCCAAGTTTCAACATTGTTTAGATTACTCGGCTTATCCCATATTCCCTTCTCTGCGGTGTGGATGTACTTCGGTTTGGGTTCCCCCACTTTTCCTTCTATTGCTGTCATCAAGGCGCTTGACTCGCCGGATACGAAAGCCCCCGCTCCCCGGTGGATCTTGACCGTGAAATCAAATCCTGAACCTAGGATGTCTTTGCCCAGCAGCCCATGTTTTTCAGCTTGCTTTATGGCGATTCTTGTGTTCTCTACTGCAAGGGGATACTCTTGGCGTACATAAACGAACCCTTCGTGAGAGCCGATGGCGTAAGCTCCAATAGTGAGCCCTTCAAGTACGCTATGTGGATTTCCTTCCATCAACGATCTATTCATAAAAGCACCGGGGTCTCCTTCGTCGCAATTGACAATAACATATTTTGGCTCTCCAG
Organism: Candidatus Bathyarchaeota archaeon; assembly: GCA_023136395.1. GTDB lineage: Archaea > Thermoproteota > Bathyarchaeia > Bathyarchaeales > Bathyarchaeaceae > JAGLRI01. Next base: position 2,878 of record JAGLRI010000084.1, read on the forward strand.
ATGCGTTACGTGTGGTCTCCCACTTTCTTCCCGTGGGAAAACCTCCACCTCCACGACCGCGAAGGTTGGCTTTTTTAACTTCTTCAAGCACTTGTTCCGGTGTCATTTTGTAGAGAACTTTAGCTAATGCACTGTAACCACCTGTGGCAATATAGTCCTCTATCCTCTTAGGATCAATTTTGGCATTATTTTGTAGAAGAGTCCTTACCTGATGCTTGTAGAATGAGATATCGGATATGTTTTTAGCTTTTTCAACAGTGACAAGATCGGTGTAAAGTAGTCGTTCTACTAGTCCTTTTTCAATTATAGTTTTTGACATAATTTCGGATACATCGCTTGATTGCACCTGAAAGTAGTAGATCTCCTCAGGATAGATAATTACTCTTGGTCCTTTTTCGCAAAATCCAAGGCAACCTGTTTCCTTAATATCAATTTTTCCTTCCAAGTCTTGTTTCTTGATCGCCTCTTTAAAGACGGTGACAACTTGTTGAGCGCCAAGAGCATTGCAACCTGTGCCTCCACATATTACAATGGAGGGCTTTTTTGGGTCTTTTTTACCCAGTATTTCTTTTCTGAGTTTTTCCAGTTCAGAAGGTGATTTTATCTTATTCATGATATTCCTTTTTTCCCCTAACTATAATTAGAAAGAACCTTCACGGCCTTTGTCGCCGAAAGTTCGCCATAATATTGGCCATCTATTTCCATTACTGGTCCTAAAGCACAGCAGCCTATACAGTTAACGCTCTCTAGACTAAATTTGCCGTTGCTCGTAGTCTCACCAGCCTTAATACATAACGTACGCTCAATGGCTTCCAGAATTTTTTGTCCTTGCCGCACATAACAAGCAGTACCAAGGCATACTCTAATATTGTGTCGACCTTTAGGTGTGAGAGAAAAGGCTTTATAAAAGCTAGCTATTTGGTAGATTCGAGCAAGTGGAACTCCCAATCTCTCTGCTACCCACATCAGATGTGGTTTAGGGAGCCAGTGGTTTCGTGTCTGAATATCCAGAAGGATCTGAATTAGAGCGTTTTTATCAGCTCCATATTTTTCCATAATCTCTTCAACATCACGTAACTCCTGAACCAGATCACTTATGGCCTCTTCCCTTCTTCTGATTCGCTTTAGGATCTTAGCATAATGTACCGCTTCTTCTTCTAGTCGTCTTAGTTCAAATCTTATGAGTGGCTGGTCAAGGCCAAGTGTGTAATACCTTTCAAGAATTTCTAAACCTCTAAGCAAGAGAGAACTCTTGCTTAGAGTAGCGTTATTTTGTAATTGGGATAAAATTGAATGTTTCTTCTCAGACATACTCAGTCCCACAAAAATTTGTACACTTTGTAATTCCTTCCATGTTTAACAAGTAAATAAACATTCTTTTGGAATAGTTCATTATTGCTTAAAAATATTGAGTTGAAAAAAATGTGTATATATGCATGAACTCATATGTCATTTGAAAATAAATATACAAGTTACACATAGAAGTCTATGTCTGGTTAGGAATTAACGAACTATCTATGTATTTGAAAACATTCCGGTGATTAAATGAAATATCTGCTTATAATCGGTGATGGTATGGCCGACTATCCAGTTGATGTTTTAAATGGTAAAACTCCTTTGCAGGTTGCTCATAAACCAAATATGGATATGATTGCGTCTAAGGGATGCAGTGGAATATTAAAAACAATTCCAGAGGATATGGAGGCAGGTTCAGATATTGCAAATCTATCCATTCTGGGATACAACCCTAAAAAGTATTACACCGGCAGAGGACCCCTCGAAGCAGCCGGCATGGGTATTGACCTCTCTAAAGATGATATAGCATTTAGATGCAATCTAATCACGGAGGAAAATGGTGTTCTGATTGATTATTCTGCGGGGCATATAATAAATGATGACGCTAATGAGCTTATAAAATGTGTAAGAAATAACTTTGGTAAGCCTGGTGAAATTGATTTTTATGTTGGAGTCAGCTATAGGCACATCTTAATTTTAAAAGGCAGATCATACACTAATCATATTTTATGCACTCCACCCCATGATGTGATTGGTTCAGAAATATTGAAGGTTTTACCTAAAGCTAAAACTTCGGTTGGTGAATCAACTGCTACCTTGTTAAAAAAGATGATTGGGGATTCAAAGAAGATCTTAGAGAAACATCCAGTGAACATTAATAGAACACTCCTCGGTAAAAGGTCTGGAAACATGATTTGGCCATGGGGACCTGGTAAAAAACCAAATATGCCAACATTAAAAGAGAGATACGGAATTAATGGAGTAGTTATCTCGGCTGTTGATTTGATTAAAGGAATAGGGGTTTACGCGGGAATGAAAATCATAAACGTTCCTGGAGCCACCGGATTTTATGACACAAACTATGAGGGAAAGGCGGATTCCGCCCTTAAGGCATTAGAAAGTAATGACATGGTACTTATTCATGTGGAAGCACCAGATGAAGCGGGTCATAGTGGAGATTATGAACAAAAAATTAGGACAATAGAGGATTTGGATAAAAGGTTGATAGGAAGGTTGTTAGATAATTTAAAAGGAGAATATGCAATCGCAGTTTTACCGGACCATCCAACACCAATAAAAGTTAGAACTCATACAAAAGATCCAGTGCCATTCATGATCTATTCACCTTATGTAAAATCTGATAGGGTTGAAAGTTTTGACGAAGTTTCTGTGCAGGAAGGTGGTTTTGGGTTGGTTGAAGGAGAAATGTTTATGCCTCTATTTGTGGCAATCAAACCTTAAAACAAGTAAGAATAGTGAAACTATTTAACTAATTATTATGGTGTAAATCAAGAGTAAAAATTACGAAGTGAAAAATGATGTGGGAAAAGTTTTTCGAAGTAGCATTGGAATTAGTTGAAGCAAGCATTAAGCATGAAAAATACAGAGACACCGAGTGTATAAATTTGATAGCAAGCGAAGGTCTAAAATCCCCTGCAGTTAGAGATATGGTGAGTCTAGCTCAAGACTTGGAGGGTAGATATGCTGAAGGTGAGAACGATTTAAAGGGTCACGTTAAGCGGCGGCATTACCAAGGGCAAAAA
>JAGLRI010000085.1 GCA_023136395.1 Candidatus Bathyarchaeota archaeon
AATGCATTCACTATCGCGTTTAAGTCAAGCCCATGCTTCAAGGCACCAGTAGCAACCACATTCTCTATATTAACATCAGGTTCAACCTGCGGCATTCACTACATCTCCCTGGATTATTTGTATTCCTTTAATTGATATTGAACCTTTTTAACCCTTCCCTAATTGAAAAAAGAAAAAGTATGCACTGCAAGATTTTTGGTTTTTCAATGATTAAAACAATGTAAGACATGTATTCAAGGTTATAACAAAAGTTCAGAGTCAAAGGTGTAATTAATGCTTGTTGATGTTTTTCGAGAGATTGCTTTGGTCTGGAAGAAGAAGAGAAATTGAAGATTGTAGATATTCAGATGGTGTTTCAGAGGTTCTTTAATCCATTGACAATACAGTATAATGCACGCGCGATACTAACTTTGAATACCGTTAGAAAAAAGTAGAGATTTAATTAGAAATTGGATATAGTGTGAATTGCATAAAAGTGCGCATCATATTTATTGCATCTCAAGTGTTTCGAATCGTCTTTGTATGTAATAAATTGGAAGTCTAGATTTATAGTTCTTTTATTATTTTAGGGTCAGACATAAAGTTAAAAGGTAAAGGAGAGCTTGATACGCATTTAAAATTTATTACCATCACTACCATATTACTACTTTTCATCTCGTTAAACCTAATCTTACCAATCGTTACATCCGTCTCTAACGCAGACGTAACGATTGTTAATGCATGGTGGACATGTTGGAGTCGAGACAGGAATTCCAATAAAATCGATGATGTCCTTGAAGAAATAACGAAAAATTCCCAGAAAGTAGCCATTTTCCTTGATTATGATCACCCTCCAACGAATGAAGATATAGAACTACTTTTACAACTCAACCTCACGATTTCACATGTAGCTAGGTATATTGATACCGTTTCATTACATAATGTAAGTGCTTCACTCATTCAGGTATTAGCAAACTTGCCACATGTCGTAATGGTTGAAACCCAACCTGAAATTCATCCTCTTCTGGATACAAGTACAAAATCGGTGAGAGCTCGCGGATCAAGTTTATACTCTCCTAACACAGCATGGGAGGTAGGATATACTGGTAAGGATATTGTTGTAGCAGTCTTAGATACGGGTGTAGACGATGAACATGAATTTCTAAAAGGAAAATTTATAGCAGGATTTGATTGCAGTGGACCAGCACCAGGATCTGACCGAGAAATAAACCCTGATGATCTAGATGGGCATGGAACACACGTAACGAGTATAATCATGAGCACAGGCGGACCTGACGAAACTTATAAGGGGGTAGCTCCCGACGCGAAGCTCGTGGATGTTAAAGTCTTAGGAGATGTCGGGAAAAGCTTTAGTGGTCAACTTATCCGAGGAATAGAATGGGTGATAGAAAATAAAGATAAATATAATATTACAATCATTAATTTGAGCGTCGGATCGGACATAGAAGACCCTGATGGAACGTCTGCACCATCTCAAGCAGCAAATATGGCCGTTGAAAACGGTCTAATCGTAATTGCCGCAGCAGGAAACAAGGGCCCAGGCACACAAACTCTAACAGCTCCAAGTGTCGCAGAAAAGGCAATATGTGTAACAGCGCTCGATGACATGAACACCATAAATCGAGTTGACGACATAATCACTTCCTATTCAAGCCGTGGTCCTGGTGGGAATGGTGCCAAAAAGCCGGATATAGCAGCGCCTGGGAATAATATTATTGGCGCCAGAGCGGTCATAGCTGGCAACGCTTCGAATGAAATTATTATGATGTCTGGAACAAGTATGGCTACTCCACATGTAACAGGGGTAGTCGCCTTAATTCTTCAAGCCAATCCAAATCTTTCACCATCGGAAGTTAAACAAAATTTATTGAACACTGCTGAAGACAAAGGAGAAACGGGATGGGATGTTGATTATGGTTGGGGTGAAGTAGAAGCGTATAAAGCAGTAGCCTCAGCATTAAATGTAGACTTTAGGGATTTTGATGAGCCGTTATCCACCCAATCACTTTTGAGTCTAGAAAAAATTGTTAATGGCTTAATATCCCAATTGCTAATAACTGGTTATGAAATTTTGATGCCTGGGGGGATTATCACAATAATTGCAGTAACAACCGTTGTAGTAATAGATACACTAGTATATAGAAAGAAAGACGAGTTCACTATTCCATGATCCGATGTATTTGTGGGATTCTCGAAGAAGAAACATCGGAAATCTGCTAGTCTCCTAACAAGCGTTCAATGGAACTTATTTTAGCTTTTGCCAGGATAGGTTGGATATTTTTGCATGACTATTTCTGGGTCTTTCAGTCCGTGACCAGTAGTTATGCAAATCACAGTATCATTTTCATCAATTTTTCCAGAGGAAATAAGTTTTTGCAATCCTGCAATAGACGCAGCACTTGCGGGTTCAACAAAAAGGCCTTCATAATAGACCAGAAGTCTCTGGGCTTCGATGATCTCTTCGTCTGAAACTGTTTCAGCTAGACCTTTAGATTCTTTTCTGCTAGATAGCTCTAATACCGTCTTTATCTGAAGTCTTAATTTAATCTTTTTTAATTGTAAAAACTGAGTGATATTTAGCGTTTTTTGAAAGTTTGTTTAACATAATAACAGCTACTGAGTGGGACATCTTCCCTTGCTTCTAAATCCTAGGCAGTTGTATGCATGCATGGTTCTGAGCAACCGTGTAGGTTCCGTGGTCTCCGATTACGCTGAATACATCCATACCGATGCGATCCGCTCTTCCGGTTTTTAGGAGCCTACGAGCTTTTTCAATCATCCTGTTGAGGGACAACTATTCCACAACCCGTAATTTTACATTATATTAGCCCCATGAAGGGTGACGGTTGTGGATGTCACACAAATCATTCAAGGTTCACTATAATAAATAAAAAACACTTTTCTATCTCTCCAAAAATTGGTTTTCGGATTTATTCAATCCATGTAATGGGGTCGCCAGCTTTTCCCGCTTCTCATGGCCGAAGACCACAATAACACAGGAAACGGAGCGCAGTTTAACTTCCGAGTTCCCGCTTGTGTATTATGTCTACACAAAGTTTCGGAATGGGTTCGGGTGGTTCCCACGCCCTATGGCCGGCAATCCCAATATCTTTCAACAACCTTACACTCATTAAGCTTTCGATTATATCCTAGAAAACTATATATTCAGAAATTGAACTTCATTGGTACAGACGGGGCCGTAGTCTAGTCTCGACTTAGTAACAACTAAGTTGCTGGAGAGGCATGACGACAATTAGCACTAGTGTGCTGACCGTTAAGGGCTCCAGAATAATGTTCAAGAAAGTACTGACCATTTGGAATGAAGAGCTTCTGGAGCGGTGAAGAAACCCGTAGGAGCGGTAAAAAGCCGTTTCCGGGGAGAGGTCGCTGGTTCAAATCCGGCCGGCCCCACCAAAGTTATTTTCTGTTAACTCTTTAGCTTCACCCATAAAAGTCCACCATTTTAAGTTCTTTTCTCAGTAAAAAGTGGTGATATCTCCCTCAATTTCTCTACGGAGTGAGGCAGCACTTCCAGAATATAGTCTATGTTCTCTTCTGTGGTATATTTTCCAAATGATAGTCGTAAGCTTCCATGAACTTCTTCAGGTTTTAATCCGAGGGCTAGTAGAACATGACTAGGTTCTAGAGAGGTTGATGAGCAGGCAGAACCAGTTGAAGCAGCAATTCCCTCCTCATTTAAGAGTAGGATTAAAGATTCGCCTTCGATGTAGGAGAATCTGAAGTTTACGATATTGGATAGACTTTTGGTGGGATGACCATTAAGATAAGCATGTTCAATTTCTAATACTCCCTTTATAAGGTGGTCTTTGAACTTAGTTAGCTTCTGGGCTTCTAGATTCATCTCCTTTTTTCTAAGTTCAACAGCTTTGGCAAAGCCCATTATTCCCGGAACATTCTCTGTACTAGATCTAAGACCGAACTCGTGGTTTCCACCATGTAGTAAAGGCTCAATTTCTATTTCCTTGCGGATATATAGTGCACCGACTCCTTTCGGTCCGTAGATCTTATGAGCGTTGACCGTCATTAAATCTATATTCATCTTCTCCACATCAATTGGTATTTTTCCGAAGCTTTGGGCAGCATCGGTATGAAAGTAAGCGTTATACTCATGGCATAATTTTCCAATCTCTTTTATAGGTTGAATAGTACCAATCTCGTTATTTGCATGTATAATTGATACTATGGAAACTCCTCTTCTCAAAGCATTCTCCAACTCCCCAATGTCCAATAGACCGAATCTATCCACAGGAAGATGTACGACCTTAAAGCCCTGTTTTCTCAACCACTCAGCTGAATTTAAGACGCAGTGATGCTCAATAGTTGAAATCGCTAAGTGCATTTTCCTCTTCCCTTCTTTAAATGCAACCCCTTTTAAGGCTAGATTACTAGCTTCGGTAGCACTTCCAGTAAAAATTAACTCGTTGGGCTTGGCGTTCATGGATCCTGCAATAGTATTCCTAGCATCTTCTAGGGCTCGCTTTGCCTCTAACCCAAAGGTGTTAATGGAGGAAGCGTTGCCATAAACTACTGTAAAATAGGGCTTCATGGCTTCAAGCACACTTGGATCTAAAGGTGTCGTGGCGGCATAGTCTACATAAACTCGTTTCATACTTTATCCCTAAATTGGAAGATATAAATCCATGAAACGCTACATCTTTGATAAAAGATATAAGTTTTGTAACTGAGGTTTACAAAAGATGTTTCAATGTGTTGTTTTAAGATTGAAGTCTAATAGTTTTATCCCATTTTTATTGAAGTAGAAATCACCGTTGAATCGCTTGCCTTCTAAAAGGAGAGGAAGCCAATGCTTGTCATCCTCCCACATCTCGTCATAAGGCACTTCGTTTAAGTGGAACCACTGCAATATGCCCTCTTCATTTGATACCAGTTTTCCCTTGAAGAGGTTAGTGGAAAAGACATAAACAATCCAATCAGGCTTGGCTTTATGTCCGAAGTAGAAGTTTAAAACGCCGTGTGACTTGAGTTGTGATACTGAAAATCCCGTCTCTTCTAGGGTTTCTCGTGCAGCCCCCTCCTTTGGGGATTCTCCAGCTTTCAGTTTACCGCCAACACCATTCCACTTCCCTCCCCCAAATAATCCAGCTGATTTTTTCTGCAATAATAAAAGATTCCCGTCAAAAATGTGGCACAGCGTTGCCCTCATAGTCACATCAAATTTCTCCCATCAATTAATAATTGCCAATTCCTTAACCATCACAAGCGTTATTCAAGAATAAATAATCATTTTTAGTATGAATCGTTCGTTGTAAAAAATGCTTTATTTTAACATGATGTTCTATCAAGAGGTTTCCTTTAACTTTTCTACAAATTTGAAAAATCTAATTACGTAAATGGCTACTGCTTCAATGAAGCACCAAAGACATAACATGTAAATCCATAATCCGGGTGGGGTGTTACTATTTAAGAGGGGATTAAAATCTAGTGGGTAGAATGGGCGGATATCTATGTACATCCGTGAATCGAGTAATATGTGAATGTAGATACCAGATAGAGCAGCCAATAGAATGTTCGTTAAAGATGGCGTTTTTTCAAGTTTGAAAAACGATAAAAAAGGGCGAAAGAGATTCTCTAACTTTACTCATTACTACAACGAGAAGAAACGCAACGATTGTTCCTCATAAGAAAGAACGAAAGAAGTCGTGAAGCGAATAGTCTAAGTCAAAAATTAGAACCATAATCGGTTCCACATCAACCATGATGCTTGCAACTAAGAATGTAGAAAAATCTATGTAATTGATAAGCAACAACCCTAGAAATAATCCAA
>JAGLRI010000086.1 GCA_023136395.1 Candidatus Bathyarchaeota archaeon
ATCGATAATAAAATAAATGAACCTTTTATAATATAAAAATTACCCAAAAAGTAAAAACATTTTCGCAAAAAGGATAGAAAGACAACATGAGGGATAATGAGAACGAAAAAGTACATCTAAAAATGAGGATCCGCTTAGATAACACTAATACAAGACTTTTGTGCGCTAAAAGCGTAAAAAACACCCTCAAGAAGGTATATAGATAAAAAGTTATATTTTTTCTACCAATAAAAACATTCAATAGTAAGTTGAAAAAATTAGTAAATTAAAACACGGTGCTGTAATCATCTTGTCGTACATGTTCTTTTGCCCTAAATGTGGTAAACCGCATACAAAAAAAGAATATTTAGATAGGAGGTTCTGTCGAGAATGTGGCAAATTTCTAACCCAACGCAATAAGATGAAGGTATCTAATCTGATCGAACAGAGAACAAAGTCTGAACAATGGAGCTTATTTCCCTACAATCCCTATCCGCAACAGTTGGAGTTCATGAAGGACATAAAAAATGTAGTGGGCAGTCAAGGAGTTTTAGTTGCTGAAGCATGCAACGGTTTCGGGAAGACTATGTGTGCTCTTGCAAGTATCTTGGCAATGAATCGCAGAATCGTTTATGCCACGAGGACCCATGAGCAGGTACGTCAAGTTATGCTCGAATTAGAGTGTATAAACCAAAGTTTAGGAAAAACCTTTTCAGCTGTGAACCTAGCTAGCAGAAAACACCTTTGTCTCAATGAAAAATGCAAAACCCTCTCAGCTATAGATGCGTTAGAAGCATGTCGTTTGTTGAAAGAGTCGGGTCAGTGTCCATACAAAACAGAAATCGAATTATCCAGCTTACTCATACAATCAGTATTTTCCATGAGGAAACTTCGAAGATACGGAATGGATAGAAGTATTTGTCCCTATTTTTTAGCGAGGAAGGTAGCTGAAAAGTGTAATGTGATTGTGGCCCCATACGAATACATATTCAACGAACACATCAGAAAGCGGGTTAAGTTAGAGCTTAACGGCAAAGTTCTAGTTTTTGATGAAGCCCACAACTCCGACCAAATAGGTCAGAACGCCTTAAGTGTCACCCTTTCCGAGCGAACCTTGAATAATGCAAGAAGGGAGTTGGAAGCAGTAGAGACTTCCCCCCAATTCATCAACGACCTTATAGCATATCTAGACATGCAAATTTCTAAAAGGGTTTCAATCGAACAGGGAATAACACTTCGAAAAGATTTGGAACAAGTTCTAGAGGTGAAAAATCTTTCCTCATTTACAGCATCCTATGCAAACCTTGTATCAGAAATTCGAAAACATAATATTGACAAGGGAGATTATCCAATTTGTTTTCTGAACGGTGTGCTCAACTTCCTACAGCATGTAAACTTCAGTCCTTGTCAAAGTTATGTAGCCATCTATCGAAAATCCCACTACGGCATTAACCTTGTGGAGTATCGTTGCCTAGACCCTAGCTTAGCTATAAAACCCGTGGTAGAGGAGGCTTACGGGGCTTTAATCATGTCAGGAACCCTCTCCCCCCTTGAGCAATTTACAGAGATATTAGGGTTAAATATGGCAAAGAGGCGAACATACTCGGCTATAGCAAAACCAGAAAACGTGCGTACCATCATAGACTCTTCAGTCACAACAAGCTTCGCAAAAAGAAGTGTAGAAATGATTAGTCGCTATGGAGAGAGGCTTTCCAAATTGATTGACAAGATCCCAAAGGGTGTCTTAATTTTCTTCCCTCAAAGAAAACTAATGTTGGAAAATCTTGCCCACTGGAGAAAAAATAAAATCATAGAACAAGTAGGAACCCAATCGGTTCTCATGAAAAAAATCCTCTTTGTGGAGGGAGCTCGAGCAGGAGAGAACAGACAAGTTGTAGAAGAATATAAGAGGGCAGCGAAAAGGGGGAAAGGGGCTATTTTGTGCGGTGTTTTTAGGGGAAGAAATGCGGAAGGCTCAAACTTCCCATACGATGAGGCTCGAGGAATTTTCTTAGTGGGAGTTCCCTACGCAGATTATAGTGACCCCATGGTGAAGGCTCAAATAAAATACTTCAACAATAAGAGAAAAGGCATGGGGGAGATGTGGTATATTATGGATGCCTTCAGGGCTGCTAACCAAGTCATGGGTCGAGGAATTAGACATAGAGACGACTGGTGCAACTTTATTCTTATGGACTACCGTTATCAAAGTCACCAAAACTTCATCGCTAAGTGGGCGGTTGTTAACGGCGTTCAAAAAATTGATGATTAGGGTGATTAGAAACAGGTATAAAATGAAGAATAAACGTCAATATCAAATTAATCATTCATTTTCTAGGTTTTTCTCGCTGCAGAAATTATGTCATTGGTTATCTTTTCTGATTTTTTTGTAGCTGCCTCAACGGTTCTCATGATGGCTATTCTGATACCACCACTCTCTAGTTCATAGATTCCCTCAATTGTTGTTCCTCCAGGCGTCACCACCATATCTTTTAACTCAGAAAGACGCTTTTTAGTTTCTAATAGGAGTTTACCAGTTCCTATTACAGTTTGTGCCGAGGAAAGAAATGCTAAATCTTTGGGTAAGCCAACCTTCAAGCCCGCGTTGATTAAAGCCTCTATGATAACTAAAAGATATGCTGGTCCACTACCACTTAATCCTGTTATTGAATTCATGTATTTTTCGTGAACCTTGATATATTTTCCCATTTTACTAAATATTTCACCCACGATTTTTTTATCTGTCGAGGTTACATCAGGTCCTGAACAATAGGCAATAAACGCCTCATTTACTAAAACAGCAATATTGGGCATCGCCCTCACAAATCTAGTTTTAGGAGTTATTTCTTTCAAAAATTTAAGAGGAACCGCCGCGGCTACAGAAACTACTAATTTTCCCTCGATTTGTTTCTTTACTTCTTCCAGTACTCCTTTCACGTCCATTGGTTTAACACAAAGCATAACTACATCTGCTTCACTCGCGGCTTTTTTATTGTCGCAAGTTATAATAACCCCTAATTTTTCCAGCTCTTTTAATTCGTCCACATTTCTTCTTGTTGCTATAATCTTGATTCCACTCATTCCTCGCAGAAGACTTTTAACGATGGCGCTACCGATTACACCTACACCTATTACGCATATTTTCATTAGATAATTCTCCCGATTTTCACTTAACATTCCTTCGTCTATTAATATTTATCCAGAGTCATTAGCAAATTATTCTTCAGCAAGTCTCATGTTATCTTAGATCGTTATTTTGCTTTCAGCAGCATTCATATCTCTTTATAAGCATCAAAAACACATTGTTTTAAAACGGAGAAAATAAATGATTTATTGTACCAAATGTGGTAAAGAAAACGTAGAAGGTACAAAGTCCTGCGTCAATTGCGGAAAGAGCCTTATCTCAGAAAATCATAGGAAAAAAGAAGATACCTGTTTTGGTGAAGGTGTACAGCGTAGAAATTACCTAGGCTTGGTTTCCTTTGGAATTTTTATTATTATCGTAGGCATTATTTTTGGAAATAATCCGAATGTTATTTCTGATTTTCGTTTATGGATTGAACAAATGGTAAGTGAACAATTTTTTACCAGACCGCCAGTAGATCTACTTAATACTGCTACATTATTTTTCGGTTTATTAGGGTTATCTAACTTCTTTATGGCAGTAATTAGATTTATGTTTGAAAAAGTTAGGCGAAGAGTTTTAACGGATATACTATCCGGTGTTGCATTAGTTTTATTCGCTTACTTGTTACATCTTTATGAAGGGTACGTAATAACATGGCAAAAGGTTTTGGCAATAGAAGCAATAGCTTGTGGATTACTTATAATATTGTATAGTCTTGTGCGATATGAGTTTTAAAAGCAATATTTCTAAGGATAAGTTTGAATCTAATAGTAACTATTTTATACATTAAAATATCTAAAAGGAAAGGGTGAACTTGAATGCCTTATTGTCAAAAATGTGGTGCTGAGTTAAGTGAAAACACAAAATTTTGCACTTCTTGCGGGATCCAAATAGGTGGTGAAAGATCGGAGTACAGATACCATAAAGAGCGAGAGGCGTGTTTTGGGGGAAAGGGTACTGGTTTGTGGGGAGCGATATCTGGTGGTGTATTCTTGATTGGGTTAGCTGTTCTTTGGTTTTTAAATTGGTGGTGGCCAGGTATTCTTTTTCTGGTAGGGATAATTATTATAATAGGCGGATTTGTTTCTTATGTGCGCGGAAAATATTAATTTAAGTACATGCTACCACACTATTACTTCAACAATTTAATGATACTTTTTTTTAATCATTCAATGCGTGCGCACAACATCTATGATTTTAATCTTTAGGTTTAAAATTTAAATTAATACTTTGAACGCAACTCTATAATTAAAGAAGGTCGTTACTATGCGGATAGCTGGAGTTGATGAAGCAGGTCGTGGGTCTGCAATAGGTCCTCTCGTTATCGCGGGGGTTCTGTTCAAGAAGGAGAATCTGTCTATACTTCAAACTTTAGGTGTAAGGGATTCAAAGCTTCTTTCTTCCAGTAGACGAGAACAGCTTTTTTATGAAATTAAGAACATTGCTCTTAAATCTCATGTAATAATATTGTCTCCATTGGAAATAGACAAAGTTGTTAACGCGGGAAGAAAACTTCATAAGTTAAATAGACTTGAGGCCCAAATAATGGCTAAAGTAATAGAAGTCCTCAGACCTGAAGTGGCATACGTAGATGCAGCAGATGTGTTAGCTGACCGCTTTAAAGAACATATTGCAGAAAATATTCCATTTAAAGTAAAAATAATCTCAGAGCATAAAGCAGATATTAAATATCCCATCGTGTCAGCAGCTTCTATCATAGCTAAGGTAGAACGGGATAAAGCCGTATCTGAATTACAAGAAAAATACGGAAATTTAGGCTCTGGTTATCCAGCTGATCAAAAAACTATTGATTTTTTAAAAAAATGGATTAATAGATATGAAACCTACCCAGATTTTGTACGTAAATCATGGAAAACAGCAAAAAGACTCAAAAATGAAGCTGATACAAAACAAACAAAATTAACTTAAGAGTGTTGTTAAATCCTCGGAGAATTTTATCCCTTCTAATTCCTTCCAACAAATTGTTGGAATGTTATGAAGGGGTTTATTGCCATCTGTGATAAAGACTGGTTGAGCATTGATTACTTTACTTATACTTGTAATTTCCTCTATTCTTTGTGTAATATTTGACTCGTTTTTACCTGTAACTCCTCCGATTATGGTTAATTGTTCATCAGGAAGCTGAGCAATAAAGTCAAATGGCGCCATTTTTGTTGTAGTCACTTTAAAATTGAAGTGGGCAAACTTCTTTAGAATCATGGGTAGACGTTTTCGAACGATTTTGCGCTTGGCGGTAGCAAAGAAATCCTTGTTTTGAGTGATTGTTTGAAACAGTTGAATGGGTTGAGCTATTTTGACTCCAAGGATCCACTCAAGCTTGTAAGCAGCAGAAACTGAAGCCTTAGCCATTCCCATTTCGTAGCTATAGACGGATCTTTTAGAAACTCCAGCATTTCTGCTAATTTGCCAACAGATAACCCAAGTTCCTGCCTCTTTTTTTTAATTGTCTTTTCATCTAGATTGACATAACAACCTCCAGGACCAGCTTCTACAAGTGGAAGCATTTTAAGAAAAACTATGTTTCCAAGTGTCTTCGGGGTTATTGCATAAATATTGTACCGCGTGTATACGGTATCATCATCTAAGAGTTTTCTCTTAGTCTTATCGCATATGAAGAGTGGTGTAGCGGAGAAACATTTTGATATTTTGTTGAACTCACA
>JAGLRI010000087.1 GCA_023136395.1 Candidatus Bathyarchaeota archaeon
AGCCGTTTCTTTCTTTGATGCGGGTGTACTCCCTCTTCCACCAGCACCACGTTTCGCTCTTATCCAAATAGGACTTCCCAATTCGTTGAAAGCGTTTCCTACATCTTTTTCGTTTTTTAATTCAACCGTCTTCGCGGTAAGGATTCCTTTCTTTTTCCAGACCTTTGTTGTCAAAAATTTGTCTTGACAAACTTGTATCGTTTTTTTGGATGGAAGAAAAGTGAATGCTTCAAGTTTTTCTCGTTTTTCTGATATAACTGCCACTTCAACATCGGGTTGAGGATGTAAAAATTCAATTTTTTCTTTGACAATTATTTCATTTAACTTTTCTATATAGTTTTGGTCTGTTGCTCGTGGGACCAGATATGTTTTATCAGCTTGAGAAAGTAAAATGTGGTGTTTATTTATATCCGTCCCAACAATATTTATTTTTTCTGGTGCAATTCTAACTGATTTTATAAAATTAATTGAGGCTGGACCACAACCGCTTACAAGGATCCTTTTCATGATTGCTTCCCACGCGCGCAAGATAACGAATCTAAATTTATTATGTTATATAATATTTTGCCAAGTTAATACAATGTGAATAACACAGCCAGCGTTGCAAAGCAAAACACTATTAATGAAATAATTTGGACTATTTGGGGCTCGGTTAAGCGTCTATTATGTGCAATTATAGTTTGTAGACTACGTCTGTGGTGAGAGTATAATTTGTTTCCATCTGAAATTAGTTGGGCTGTTCTACGGAAGAAAAAGAAGTTTAATAATATGAGGAGAGAGTTAAAGATGTATGGTATAATAACTATCAGAAGCGTTTGTTCAATGTTTGCTATGATCGCAAAGGACGCCATAGTTATTCCAATCGCGAAACTTCCTGTATTACCAACAAAGATCTTTCCCCTATAATTGAACAAAGCCAAAGCAAGGCAGATGAATATTGGTGCGTACAGTAAAATCCTCTCCTTAGAAATTAACGCTAATGCTGTTACGCTGATTAATGGACAAATTGTTTCTAACCCATTTAATCCGCCCAACTGATTAATAGTATTCGTTGTCACAGTGATAATTGATGGAATAATTAAAATATAATAGAATATTCCAAAGTCAATCTTTCCAAAAATGTAGGTAGCCATCTCTGTATCTCCTATCCTAAGAGCTATCATAGGTAGACTTGCTAGAATAGGGGTGAATGCCTTATAACGCCATCTTAAATCCGCCCAATCGTCAAGTAAACCTAAAAATCCACCAAAAAGAATACACCCCGCTAGGGGAAGTGCTCCAGGAGCGTCTAAAACATTTCCTGTACCTAAATAATGAAGCATAAACAAATAAACGGTGCTTCCAAGAACATATAAAACGCCTAGTCCATTAGGTACTCTTGGTCGGTTTGGCTTGTGCTTGTCTATAGCTTTGGGAAACAATATCAAAGACTCCTTCTTTCTCTGTTTGGAACAATCTGTTATATTGAATTAATACAAAGAAAAAAATTAACGGGTCACTTCTTCTGCGGGTCTAACTTCAACGTTTATAAGAACAAATGACAATTTTTTACTACATTTTGGACATTTGCCGTTGTGACTCAGGATGATTTCATCAGGTGGCTTTAGGTTCTTTCCATCATATAGAACTTCACCACAACTATCACAAGCTACTCGTTGGGGCATAATCTAGTATCTCCAACTCATTTGTCAAAATAAACAGTTACAAACTATTTATACCTTTCATTTTACTTAGACAAAGAAAGGGTTTCTCAATGGAAAAATTTGCTTTGATCGTAACAGAGAAACCTGAAGCAGCTCGACGAATAGCACAAGCGCTAGATTATGGAGGAACCCCTCAAAAATTCGAGGATAGAGGTGTCCCCTATTTTCTTGCTCTGCGGGATAGAAAGTTAATTGTGGTTCCTGCTCTTGGACACCTATACACCGTCGTTCATCAAAGGGGTGGAAGAAATTATTACCCTGTTTTCTGTTTTAAGTGGGCTCCTAGACATTTGGTTGAAAGGAATTCAAAAAAGATTCATACGTGGATTGATGTTATTTCAAAGCTGGCGGATGGTGCAGATGAGTTCATAGACGCTTCCGATTGTGATATTGAGGGAAGCCTCATTGGTTACTGCGTTCTTAAGTATGCTTGTAAAGATAAGGAAAATACAGCGAAAAGGATGAGATTTTCTACTTTAACAAAAATGGAGTTAGAAGCGGCTTATGAAGAACGGTTACCCCAACTAGACTTTGGGCTAATAGAAGCTGGAAAAACTAGGCATGAGATAGATTGGCTATATGGCATAAACCTTTCACGAGCATTAACTCTCTCATCTAAAGGTTGGAGTGGAAAGTATGCAACATTAAGTACAGGGAGGGTGCAAGGTCCTACCTTAAAATTCCTAGTTGACTTAGAGAAGGAAATTCAATGTTTTATTTCAAAACCTTATTGGAGTATAAAAGTGGAGGTTGAACTAAAAGGCTCTATTTTCAAGATGGAATATGAAAGAAAAACAATCATAAAGAGGACAGAAGCAGACGTCATTGTAGCAGCTTGTAATAGAAGAAGTGGAGAAATAACAAATGTAGATGTGAGAAAGTTTAGGCAACAACCTCCTTTTCCCTTTGATTTAGGTACACTACAAGCCGAAGCGTATAGCTTATTTAGGTATACTCCCCGACAAACCTTGAATATCGCTCAACACCTATACCTTAACGCTTTAATTTCATATCCTAGAACCTCATCTCAGAAATTGCCTCCCGCTATCAATTACAAAGCTATAATTAAAGCATTAAGTGAAGATCATAACTTCAAGGATCTAACCCTTGAGCTCCTTAAAAAAAAGAATTTAAAACCCCGTGAGGGAAAGAAGGTAGACCCAGCACACCCTGCAGTATATCCAACGGGTAACTTGCCTAAAAAACAGTTAAGTAGGCAGGAGAAAAGAATTTTTGATTTGGTAGTGAGGCGGTTCATGGCAGTTTTCGGTGATCCTGCGATAAAACAAAGTATGAAAGTGAGCATGGAAATTAACTGACACATTTTTTACCTTCGGGGAATGCACATTTTTGCGAAGGGGTGGATGCACTTTTATATGCCATATATTAAAGCTGAGGAAGTGCCATTACCCCCAGTAGAAGTCGGGTCAAAGATTCGATTAATAAAAGTAGAACGAGAGGATAAATTTACCAATCCTCCTTCACGCTATAATCCAAGCAGTATACTCCAAAAGATGGAGGAAGCTGGAATTGGAACAAAAGCCACTCGAGCAGATATTATTGAAGCACTTTACAGTAGAGACTACATCAAAGAAAGGAGAATTATTGTTACTGATTTAGGATTTGATGTTGCTGGGGTCCTTGAGGAGTATTGTCCATCCGTAGTTTCAGAGAAACTCACAAGACATCTTGAAGAAAAAATGGAGCAAATTCAGAATAATATTGAAACGAGTGAAAGTGTAACCCTGGAAGCTGTTGATCAGTTGAGGCCTATGTTGGAAAAATTAAAAGAAAACGAAAAGGAAGTAGGAGAGGTGTTAAGCAACGCCATTAACAAAGCTAGAATGCAAGAACGGATCGTGGGCAAATGTAATGATTGTGGCTCAGGTAATTTAATGATTTTATATTCACGAAAAACCAGAAAACGTTTCATAGGGTGCACCAATTATTTTAAAGGCCTTTGCAAAACCTCTTTTTCACTCCCTCAAAGAGGAACTGTAAAACCGGTGAGAAAAAATTGTAACGTATGCGATTGGCCTATTGTGCAGATACGGATGAAGGGTAAGTGACCATGGATGCTATGCTTTAATTCACGTTGTCCGTTAAAGGAGGAAAAAACGTGAAGTGCAAACTTTGTGACAAAAAAGCAACTGATACATACTGTGAACTACATAAACGAGCATATTGCAACGTCATTGAGAAGTATTATGTGTGGAAAATGGCCTTTTTTGAGATTTCATGGTATAATTACTTAATCGAAGTTGTAAAGAACGAATACAGCGGTTCTAGGGTTAAGGAAGTAGCTAGGGACTTGCTCTCTGAAATTGAGTAATTTTTCATTCTTGCTTTACACTTTTTATGATCCAGCAAGATCGTTATCCTTACATAAGGGATGTGTGCGCATATCTTTTGGGTTAGAAACCAACAATAAAATCAATAATTCTTTAAGTACACTCACACAAGTTCTTGAAGGGGATATGGTTCTAAGAATTTATTAAGAATATTTAAGTAGATTAGACAGTTTAAGTATAGTTGGTCTTTAAATAAATAAAATGAGGGAATACCATAAAACGGAGGATAAACCTGTGACGGCTCGAATTACGAGAAAGTTTTCTTCTCTTGCGTTTTTGATGCGTAAAGCGTATCGGAAAATTTTAATAACTAAACCATCCCCTCTTTTTATCGCCTTCATAGCAATTGCTCTTTCTATATTCCTCCTTGGGGGAGGAGTCTACGACATCCTAGAAAAACCTCTGGCGCTTTTACCTGGACTGACTGGGAGATATATTTTTTTCGTCCCCTATGCACTGCATGAGCAAACGCTAAATCAAAGTTTAATCGCTATACTTCTTTACGCTCTCGGAGTTTTAGGTTTTCTATTAATTTATCAAAGCACAAAATATGCGTTTAAACCTCGTCAAGCTTCCACATTTTTGTTGATAGGTGCTGTTCTTACAGTTTTAGCATATTTCTGTTGCGAATACATCATATGGTTAATATTTAATGTACCTCTATCTTAGAGTCAAATCCTTTAATGGAACTCAATAAATATTTAATTGCTCGCTAGAGAGTGGTCTAGCGTTATGAGTGCATTAGGTAATTCATATAAACTTTTTACAATCTGCTCCGGTTTATACACTGATAATTCATCTCTTTTACTTATACCTGTTAAAATACCGATAGCAAACATACCTGCTTCTTTAGCTGCCACTATGTCCCAGCAGCTGTCACCAACAGCAACACTGTTTTTGGGTTTGCAACCAGTCTTTTTCATACACGAGAGAAACTGGTCGGGATGCGGTTTCATTCTATAATGTATGTCTCGACCTACAATAGTGTCAATGAAGTGGTTAAGTTTATGTAATCTTAAACTCTCTTTGATAACACTGTCTGAGTTTGAACTAGCTATTCCAATTTTAACGCCTTTATTCTTAAGCCACTGTAGCGTTTCATGACACCCAGGCATTAATTGTGAGTTTTTTATTCCCTTTGCCTCACTCTCTTCTAACACGTTAAACACAGCAGTTTGTATCTTTTCCGCTTTATTTGGTAGACTCTTTAGCAATTCTTCGTGCATTTTGTTCAATAGAAAGTAGAAACTACCATCACTATATCGTCTTACCAGGTTTTCGGGAGCACCATTTTCAAGATTAGTTTGAATGATAAGCTGTCTGGCATGCTCCCAATCTACAAAATCTGTTAAGTTTATGAGTGTTCGATCAAAATCGAATATGATGCACCTTATCTTCATCTTTATGTTCCACAACATCTACGTCCTCAATATCCTCTCCAAAACAGGGTCGATTCCCTATAAAAAACTGGAGTCGCTAATTTTTTTTCTTGGAAGTCTAAATAGTAGTCAAAAACAAGAGACGCTTAACTAATTCTTTATATCGATTTCGTATAGTTACCTCAGTTATTTCCGCAATTTCGGCAATTTCTCTCTGAGTTTTTCTTTCACCAGTTAATACAGATGCTATGTAACTGGCTGCTG
>JAGLRI010000088.1 GCA_023136395.1 Candidatus Bathyarchaeota archaeon
GGAACCCTAACAACAGACTTCACTATGATTCGAGGGGGATCCTTACACAGAGCAAATGGAGGTTACCTGGTGCTTCCAGCAGAAGATTTACTTCGCAATCTTTTCACCTATGAAGGCTTAAAACGGGCTATACAGAACGGTGAAATCGCCATCGAAGAGGTGGGAGAACGCTTAGGTTACATAACAACAAAGAGCCTTAGACCCGAAACAATTCCTTTAAAAGCTAAAATAGTGCTCATAGGTAATTCAAGACTATACCATTTATTATATTCCTTAGACGTAGACTTCCAGGAACTCTTCAAAGTTAAAGCTGACTTCGACACAACTATGGACCGAACAGAAAAAAATGTGGTGATTTACGCTTCCTTTGTATGCGCTCTCTGCAAAAAGGAAAAACTTAAGCACCTAGATAACACAGGCTTAGCCAAGTTGATAGAATACAGCTCCAGATTAGCCGCTGATCAAGAGAAACTCTCCACCCGATTCGGGAAAGTCGCAGATATCGTCCGAGAGGCATGCTTCTATGCAACCCAAGAAAAGATTGATTATGTATCCAAAAAACACATAAGAAAAGCTATAGAAGAAAAAATTTACCGCTCTAATCTCATCCAAGATAAAATTCAAGAGATGATTGAACGCGGTGTTTTCCTCATCGACACTGAAGGTGAGGTTATGGGGCAGATAAACGGCCTCGCAGTTATAAGCTTAGGTGATTTTGCTTTCGGAAGACCTTCACGCGTCACAGCTAGCATCGGTCTCGGTCGTGAAGGACTTATTGATATAGAAAGAGAAGCCAAACTAGGAGGACCTATACACACCAAGGGTGTCATGATTCTTGGTGGCTATCTCACCCAAAAATATGCTCAGGATAAGCCTCTCAGTTTAACCGCCCGTCTAGTCTTTGAACAAAGCTACTCAGGAGTAGAAGGAGATAGCGCTTCCAGTACAGAACTGTACGCCATTTTATCCGCCCTTTCTGAACTTCCTATAAAACAGGGCTTCGCTGTTACAGGTTCTGTAAACCAGAAAGGAGAAGTCCAAGCTATCGGTGGCGTAAATGAAAAGATTGAAGGATTCTTCGAGGTCTGTAAGGCCAAAGGCTTCACGGGAAAACAGGGGGTATTAATCCCCGAGAGTAATGTTCAGAACCTCATGTTGAAGGAAGAAGTAGTTGCAACAGTTAAAGCTGGGAAGTTTCACATTTACCCTGTAAAAACTATAGATGAGGGAATAGAGATTCTTACCGGAGTTAAAGCTGGGAAGAGACAACCTGAAGGAATCTTTGAAGAAGAGACAATAAACAGTAAAGTGAATAAGCGGCTTCGGGAGATGGCAGAACATCTTCGAGAATTTCCTGAATTTGTGGTTGGAAAAACAAAAAATTCTCTAGAATAAGAAGGAATCGTGCTTTACTTTATCCTATCAAGCTCATATCTACTACATTCTTCCAGTGTATGTCTACAGATGAAGTGAACTGTTAAATGTTTTTTCAGCTTTCAAAACAATATTCAACTTTCTGAAACTCAGTGCAAAGTTTGGCAATTTCCTTCTTAATGTTTCCCGGTTGCTCCTTGTCTATGATTGTTCTTTTAATTAGCTCAGCTATTTTCAACATTTCGTTTTCTTTCATTCCTCGTCTAGTGACTTCACAAGTGCCAATTCTAATTTTGCAATCAACAATGATGTTTGCGCGTTGAAGTTTTTCAGATATACCTCTACTCTGTTTATTGAAATTATTCCGATATAAACTCCCATAATCCAATACTACTTGATGCGACTTGGTAAATCCTAAATGTTTACCCACAATTGGAAAACCATAATCATTCAAAGCTTTAGCTAAAGTTTTTGAATTACTGATTACATGCTCTGCATAAGCTTTTCCAAATTTTTTCATTTCAGCTAATGCCAAAGTTAAAGAAGCTATGCGATTCCAATGAGCGTTATCAACAAAAACCGGGTAGATCTTTTCTTTCATTACTTCTCCATGATGTTTATCCGCCAAAATTATCCCCCCTTGAGGACCGAAGAATGTTTTATGTGTTGAACCAAATATGGCGGATGCACCCTCTCTTAAAGGCTCCTGAAACTCTTCACAAGCAATAAGCCCCATAACATGTGAGCCATCAAAACCTACACATCCACCATTTTCCCAAGCAACTTTGACTAGTTCGTTAACTGGGTGCGGGAATGTGATCATGCTTGCGCCAAAAATCACGATTTTAGGCTTAACTCTCGTTATGATCTCTTTTGCTTCCTTCACCTCTATGTTCATGTCAAGTTTGGAAAAAGGAAAAGGCACCGTTTTAAGACTCAAAAGTCCAGCTAAACCATTCTTCCACATTCCGGGATATCCCCCATTTTCTGGGGAGACACACATAAGTGTATCATTAGGCTTTGAGAAACTAGCTAGAAAAATTAAATCAGCGATATGCCCAGAAAGAGGACGCAAATCAGCACTTTCAGCTTTAAAAACTTCCCTAGCAATTTTTTCCCCATATTGTTCAATTTCATCGATAAATTTAGTGCCCATGTAGAACCTATCTCTTGCGGTGTAGCGGTGTCCAAGCTCTGATGAGAGAAGTTCTCGAACACTGGTGCTCATGAGGTTTTCTGATGCAATAAGGTTTAGACACTCTTTTCCGCGCCATTGTTCATGTTTCTGAACCAAACTAAGAATCTCTTCAATCATATATTCATCATTCTTCCTATGTACCCCATTCTCTTCTCTCTTTCATTTTCACTCAAGCAATATGTTTGTAGAGTTAAATATGTCTTATATTGAGAAAAGCCAACATGAAATTTTTACGCAAATAGCCCTCGTTTACTTTATCTAATACAAAGGGGTCCGAAAAGGAAATAATGGTATAAACCCACTATGTTAAATGTGATCAGTTTGGTGTTAGAAGTAAGAAAGGTTGATGTTGAGGCTCACTTTTTTACAAACGAGTATGTAAAGGCGTTATATACAAATAAGGGATATCCAAGGTACGATGGACAAGCTGGTACTCGTAGGCTGTGGTTTACATCGGACTCGTATGAGCCACATGGGGATTTTCTCTTCAATAAGCTTCTTGACTTGGAGGACGGTAGGTTGAAAGATATGGATACCACTGGTATTGATGTTCAAGTACTCAGTTTATCCTCTCCGGGTTTAGAGCAGCTTGATGCATCGGTGGGTGTTGCTCTTGCTAAGAGTTGTAACGACGAACTTTCCAAGGTTGTTAAAAATCATCCAGATAGATTTATCGGATTGGCAGCTCTTGCGCCTAAGAGACCCAGTGAAGCTGCTGACGAGCTCCAACGAGCGGTGAAAGATCTTGGCCTTAGGGGATGGAAAACACAATCAAATTATGGGGACTCATACCTTGATGCAAAGAAGTATTGGCCTATTCTTAGTATGGCAGAGAAACTTGATGTACCAATCTTTCTTCATCCAGTCATCCCAGCTATCGATGAACTGAGAACTTACGGATACGCATTGGCTGGTCCCCCTTTCGGATTTGGTTTTGAGACGGCTATGTGTATGATGCGTTTGATGGTTAGTGGGGTGCTTGATAAATACCCTAAATTAAAAATAATCTTGGGTCATCTGGGAGAGGGTATGCCATTCAATCTGAGCCGGATGGATTTTATGCATTTGAGACCGTGGCTTGTGGGCGTCTCAAAGAGTATGAAGAAGCCCAGCGAATATTTTAAAAACAATATTTGGGTGAATACTAGTGGAAACTTTCATCAGCCTGCTGTGACATGCACATATCAGGCATTGGGTGCAGATAGGATGTTGTTTGGTGCAGACTATCCTTACGAGGATATGACGAAAGCTGTGCAAAACATTGAAGAATCATTAATTTCAGAGGAAGACAAAGAAAAAATTTACTATATTAACTCGAAGAAGCTCCTCCGCTTCCAATATTGATTCGAGTTGTTAATACTTTAAACCTTCCTCGCTCTATTGTTCTACTTTATAAATTTTGCAGGGTTCCTCTGTCGGGAACAGATCCAATTATTTTATCTCTTGGCGGAGCATAGGTTGTTACAACATTGATGTTGGATTCAAAGCAGCCATGTTCTGGTGCTTTTTTTTCTGGAGATATTTCCTTGAGTAACGTCTCATTAACTGGTGAGTTTACCTTTAATATTTGGGGCATTGTTACCTCCGTCCTTCAAAATATTTCCTTTTATAATTAATACATATTATTTTTTATTTTTTAGCTGTTTACCGTTTACAAACAAATTTTGAAATAACTATATATAGTTTTAAAAATACCTATGAACTTATATCGCGAATTTAATGGGTTAAATGATGATTTGAGGGTTAATTTTTTTGAATCACGAAGCGCAGGTCAAACAGATTAAATACATTTGTTTTTTATTTGTATTTCTCTGTTGTATTTCCGTGCTAACACCGACCTATGGTCTAGCTCGAGGACCTCGTTCTTATAGTTATGGTACTATTGCGGGACAGGTTACTGACGATCTAACGTATGATCCCATTGAAAATGCCACTGTTGCGGTGTGGACTAGTGGAGGAGAATTAGTTTCATCTACAGAAACAGACAGTAATGGTTATTACACGATTGAGATAGAAAGGAGTTTTGAAAGCCGTAGTTTTTTACTTGTTTACGCATATTACGATGACCAAGGCACTCTTGGCTTTGATTATGTACCCGCTTTTCGGACCTTAAGACCAACAGATGAAAATGTCACATTTAGTTTTGTTCCAGCTGCTTCAATAATCTTTAACGGGGATATATCTTATGTTGAATCACCAAGTCCTCCATCAGTAATTACTTTTACTTTGATAGATCCAAATTCAGGATTACCACTGAGCAACCACGATCAAATATACGTTTTTGAAAACACCATCAATTCGCACACATATTTCCTTGGCTTAAACCCATCACATGTCATCATTCCAGCTAATACCGATGTCAATATTGCGGTCAGTTCAAAGGTTTTTGTTTTCTTTCAGTTTACAATAGATATGGTTGACCCCCTTAACCTAAGTCAAGGTCAAATGGTTCATGTTGAGTTAACAAAATACTCGATGCAGTTCAACCTTGATCTAGTTAAAGGTCTTTTAAGAGAAGCTGAAAAAACTCTTAATGAAACGGAACAACAGGGATTTTACGTAATTGCTGAAAAGTATGATTTAGAAACGATTAGTGGATTAATAGAAAAAGCAGAAGAAGAGTTAACTCAAGAACTCTATGATGCGTGCTATTCCAACATCCGTGAGGCTTACATCGGTGTAAGAGGTCTTAATAACAAATTAGAAATTATACCCGCTGAGGCATCCATATCTGCCATTATTCTTGTTTTCTTTTTGGCATTTACTTCTGTAGCATTGGCTTACATTTTTTTTGAACGTTTACCCCATAAAATGTTAGTTACCTGCATTATTTATGTTGTACTACTTCTTGTGCTTCATAGAACGTATCCTGGGTACCTGATTGTTGACAACGCATTATTTTATAAGACAGTGATAGCGTCCTTAGGGGTTGTCTTTGGTTTTACTTTTATTTTGCCGTATTTTTTTAAGGAGCAGGCTGTAGAGGGGCGAATAGCGTTTAGGAGTGCCCTTGTCGCAGTTTTTTCGATGGCTAAGCGGAATCTTCGACGGCGG
>JAGLRI010000089.1 GCA_023136395.1 Candidatus Bathyarchaeota archaeon
ACTTCGAAATTATTCGAACCTTAGGTAACTTAAAAAGATTACTTATATTCATCAGAAAATGCACAAATTAAAACGCATGCAAGAGGTGTATCTGGTTCTCCTCTAGGGTATATTTATGAAGATGAAATTAAAATTCATTGTAGTAGTTAGTAAGGTTTGTAGGATGGTGAATATATGCGTTATATTGACTTCGTTGATCTCCAATATGAGCCTCTAGAAACTGAAATCATTTGCAATTTTCAAGTCGAGCCTCGCGGTATTTCTATAGAGGAAGCCGCAGGTGGAGTAGCGGCAGAGAGCTCGATAGGGACCTGGACCGAACTCACGACAATCAAACCCTATGTCAAGAAGCTCAAAGCTACTGTTTTTCAGATCGAGGAAAATAACATCAAGATTGCGTATCCTGTTGAACTTTTCGAGGTAGGAAACATGCCAAACATCCTAAGCAGTGTGGCAGGTAACTGCTTCGGTTTAGAAGCCCTTCAACATCTAAGGTTAAATGACATTCACCTTCCTGAGGGTCTTGTGAGAAGTTTTAAAGGACCTAAATATGGGATAGAGGGTGTACGTCGACTTCTTCGAGTGAAAGATCGCCCATTGGTAGGTACAATTATCAAACCTAAACTTGGATTGAAGACTCACGACCATGCTGAGGTTTCATACGAAGCATGGGTTGGTGGCTGTGACATTGTGAAGGATGATGAGAACCTAAGCAGTCAGAGTTTCAATCCTTTTGAGGATCGAGTGGTAGCAACCTTGGAAAAAAGGGATAAGGCAGAGGAGGAAACAGGAGAGAAAAAAGTTTATATGGTTAATGTAACTGCGCCTGTGGAGGAAATGCTTAGAAGAGTAGATTTTGTTGAGAATCATGGCGGGAGATATATGATGGTTGACATCATAACCTGTGGTTTCTCTGCCCTTCAATCACTGCGAGACAAAAATTCCGACCTAGTTATACATGCCCATAGGGCGGGTCACGCTACTTTCACACGGTTTAGCCGTCACGGCATCAATATGAAGGTGATAGCTAAATTATCAAGAATCATTGGTGTGGATCAGCTTCATGTGGGAACCGTCGTTGGGAAGATGTCTGAAACAAAGGAAGAGGTGCTCAATAATGTTGAAGCTCTTAAACAACCGCTATATGGTTTATTGAGGGTTATGCCAGTAGCCTCGGGAGGTCTCCACCCTGGCTTAATACCTGAACTCGTTAAGATTTTTGGTAAAGATTTCATCATTCAGGCTGGAGGAGGCGTTCATGGTCATCCAATGGGAACAGCAAATGGTGCAACTGCGATGAGGCAGGCTGTTGATGCAGGGATAAAAGGTTATTCTCTCAGTAGATATGCAAAAGAACACGAGGAACTTGCAGCCGCACTTAAGACATGGTCATAACATTCACATGATGGGGAAAGACAAAAATATCATAAAAAGGATTCACCGCTAATAGAAAAAATGTCATTATTAGTAGAAGGAATCAATTACGTGCATTTTTTTATTGACAGTTTTTTTTAGTTTCCGTCGTATTCTTGAAAGATTTCTCCGAAAGCGGCACAGAAATATCTGCAAGCTTTTTCTAATCCTTCTCTGCCAGTCTCGGACAAGGTGTAAATGGTTGCCCTACCCTTTCTTTCCATTTCCACCAGCCCTTTTATCCGGAGATCTTTCAGAGCGGGATATATGGTTCCAGGTGTTGGTTTAGTCCCCCTCCTCTTTTCCAGCTCTTCGGATATTTCTTTTCCGTTCATGGATCTTTTTGAGAGGAGCCAGAGTATGTAGAAAGATAACATGCCGCGCATATCACAGCAGTTCGGAGTTTCAGGACAGCTTTCGTTCATGTTTTAATATTGGGTTTCCAATACATTTATATATTTCGAAACATATAGGACATCCGATAAGTTAAGTGGTGGGAAAGATGGAGGATTCTAAGGTAAAAGAGGTTGTAAAAAAGAGGTATGGTGAGATAGCGAAAAACGAAGAATCGTGCTGTCCATCATGCAGTTGCGGACCCTCTACTAGAGACGTAGCGTTGCAAATAGGTTACTCTGAGGAGGATCTAGATAATATTCCGGGTGGCTCAAGCATGGGTTTAGGTTGTGGAAATCCTGTTGCGTTGTCTCGTTTGAAGGAGGGTGAAATCGTCCTAGATTTAGGTTCTGGAGGTGGGATCGACGCTTTTCTAGCAGCCAAGAAAGTGGGAGCAAAGGGAAAGGTGATTGGTGTTGATATGACTGAGGAAATGATCCAGAGAGCCATTAGCACAGCTTCTGAATATGGTTATGAAAACATCGAGTTCAGATTGGGCGAAATAGAAAAGTTACCAGTTGAAGACAATTCAGTAGATGTTGTCATTAGCAATTGCGTAATCAACCTATCTCCGGACAAGAAAAAGGTGTTTCAAGAAACCTTCAGAGTCCTAAAGCCCAATGGAAGAATAATGATCTCGGACATAGTTACAGAGGGAGAGTTACCCACAGAAGTCAAGAAGAGTTTCGACGCTTGGGCTAGTTGTGTCGCAGGCGCTCTTGAGAAAAATCAATATTTAAACACCATAAGAGAGGTGGGATTCAAAGACGTTAAGATCGTTTCGGAATCAACGTATAATATGGACGTTTCCCAAAAATTAAAGGGAAAAATTACAAGTGTTCAAGTAGAAGCTATCAAATAATGAATAAAATCATCAGATGCATCCAATCACCGGTTTGCCACACAGAGTTCTCTACTACTTAAGTTTGTATATTAATCAAATCAAATATTCCTAGAGGGAAGAAGTGTGAACTAGAGTAGATTATAATCATTGTTCTAACCCTTGTCTTCATAGTTAAAATGGACGTAAATTGTAGAGATTTTGGATGTTTGACAGCTTCTTCATAGTTCAATGGTGTATGATCTAAGCAATAACTATAAATTGGTTGTTTTATTGTATCCTTCCCTCACTTGGAGCATAAAAATGACGAATATTGTAACAAAGAATAATCGGTTTAGATTTGGTTTCTCTCCTCTCCTAGTCATCTTTATGACGATATTCATAGATTTAACGGGATTTGGAATGATCCTTCCTCTTCTTCCATTCTACGCTGCAAAATTCCAAGCGGGCTCTTCAGCATTAGGAATGTTAGTGGCCTCGTTTGCGTTAATGCAATTCATCTCATCACCCATACTTGGAAAGATATCTGATGACGCAGGAAGGAAGCCGGTTCTTCTATTGTCCATATTAACTTCAATAGCTAGTTTCATTATTTTCGCAGTAGCTAACTCATTCATCATACTCTTACTCTCCAGAATAATAGCGGGAATAGCAACTGAGGTGGGAGTAGCACAGGCGTATATCGCAGACGTAACTAGCGAGAAAGAAAGGGCAAAAGGGATAGGCAGAGTTGGTGCGGCACAGGGAGCAGGATTTATAGTAGGGCCGGTAATAGGAGGATTTCTGAGTAGCTATGGGTTCTGGGCTGCTGGCTACGCTGCTGCAGTTCTTGCACTCGTAAACTTTGTATTCGTATTTTTCTTCTTGCCTGAAACAAATGTCAATAAAGGCTTGCATATTAGTTCAAGCTCAAAAGAGAGTATTCCTACTAGAATAGTAAACGCCCTATCAAAACCTTTGATAGGCACCATTCTTGCGATACTATTTATTATGAGTCTTGCGTTCTCAGCTATTCCCGTCATCATGCCCATTCTAGGAATAACCCTTTTCGGTCTCAAATCAGACGCTATGGCCTTCTTTTTTGTATATATTGGATTTGTTCAGATCTTATTCCAAGGTTTCGCGGTAGGAGAACTTGCGAAAAGGCTTGGCGAAGAGAAAATGTTAGTTTTTGGATCGTTATTGATGACAATTAGCCTGTTTTTAATGGCTTTTGTTCCAAACATCACCGTTTTTCTGGCACTAACTACAATAATGGTGATAGGTGGTGGAATAGTGGGAACAGCAGTCCCCAGCTTCATCTCTAAGAAAAACCCAGCAAATGAACAAGGAAGCATGTTAGGAGTCACCCAATCCGTATCAAGTATAGCACGAGTTCCCGGGCCCTTGATCGCAGGTTTTGTATCCGATTTTGCAGGAATAACCGCCCCTTTCTTCGTAAGTTCATTTCTGTTGCTTGTTGCATCCATTCTAGGAATAAGAGTCTACATTAAAACAAAAAGTCCTAATCTTCAACAAAATATATAACAAAAATGTCTCACATTCCTACTTCCTCAATATAATACCCATGTCGAAAATTAACATAATTCTTGCATAATTCATCTAGAATAATGGTAGACCTGGCGGTATTCATACCAAATTAAGTGCGAATCTTTATCTAATGCTGGTTCGCATAGTGAATCATCACGTTTTTTGTGAGCTTTATCAGTTTAATCCAGAGAGAACTTACGAAAGCGGAAAGATTAATAATGGTTATTTGAGAACTCGTGAAAAAGCTCAATCGTAAAAGAAAATAGAAAAATCTAAGGTTTCGGATATTAAGTATATCTTAGTTACAAAGGGGATTTGCGATATTGACGGATATTCAGCTAAACCACTTAGCTGACTGGTACGAAGAGAAAACTAACGGGATCATCCGACCGATCAAGCTGGACGCTCGGAAAATCGTTACCAGTGTTAGGGAAACCGTTTCTAGCATAGAAGATGTTTCTGCTAGAATAGCATTGACGGCTAATAGTATGGACATGGAAAGAAAAGAGCCCGCTCGATATGGTCAAAGGTTTGCAAGAGATGTATCGTCATCGCTAAAGCGAGCTAACTTCCCGGACAACATAACATATGAACCGCTACAGCAGTTGTACGAGAGCCTGCTAGAAGTAACTGACTCGATAAATAAAGCCGGGAGAAGATGCATACCAAGATTGAGCCCCTTCTTCAAGGATGAGGTTCGTGCTCTTGACTATACAGTGAAAAAGTTGGCACGCGAGATTAAATCATTTCAAGACTTTATCCAAATAGATTATGTGGAAGTTAAGCGAATTGAGGACGTACGCCGAAAAATTGACGAATTCATAAACCAAACCAAGAGGAATGAAGGGACGCCAAGGTCGATTGGAAAAACTCAGCAAAGAATCCAGAAAATGGAGGAGGAAATGAATGAGAAGCTAAGAAGGCTCGAGGAGCTGCGTGGGGAAGAGAGTTTTAAGCGCCTTAAAGAGATAGAGATTGAGCTGAAAGAAATCAGGGACAGATTCCAATGGATATTCGACCCACTTGAGAAGCCCATGAAAAAGATGGCGAAGCTGATCCATAATGGAGACTATACGTTGGAGGAGGAAAAAAAGTTGACATTGAATGGTTTCCTCACTAGCCCCTTCGAGAGTTTCGTATCCATGATAAACCACAAGCCACTCAAGGCCTTCCTGAGCGAACTAAATGGGTTGATTCAAAGTGGAAAGTTAAAGCTAAAAAAGAGGAGAAGAGAAAAAGCCCTAAAATACTTACGAGAAGTGATTACTATAGAGGCTCTAGAAGGATTGAAGAGGAAATACAAGGAACTGCAACGGAAAAAGGAGAGAATTAACGACTCAATAAACACTGATGGAACACGGTCTGAGAGTGAAAAGATTAATGAACGAGTAAAGAAAATGAAGAGGGAACTCCAAGGATTAAAGTTTC
>JAGLRI010000009.1 GCA_023136395.1 Candidatus Bathyarchaeota archaeon
AAAGATATCAAATAACGTTTGGATACGAGAGACGCAGGGATTGAAGGAACTTGTAAATAAATGGCGGAAAGATGAGAGTGACCACCATAAAACGTTGAAGAAGATGGCTGGGAAGACATTCTTTAGGATAAGCGATTGGGCACCAATGTGGAAAAGTGAGGAATATTTGGAAAAGAGATACATAAAATTCGAAAGGAAAAAATAGAGATAGTTATGAATTTTAAGTTTACTTCTCGATTTCTATCTGTCGTTAAAAAATTGTAAAAATACTTTCTATAATATTAGGTAGCTAGCTAAAAATTCTGAATCTCTGATTTTTATGAGACTTTGGAACCTACTCACATCTTCACAACAAACCATAATTTTGAACAATACTCCAGCGTTTGTGTACGCGTCATTCTAATAGGATCATATCTTCCCCACAGCAAACTAGGGTTCCAACGCCAGTTTCTAAAACTTGGACTTTATTCCCGCATATTTTGCAAAAATAAAGTTGATCTTTTTCTGTCACATTTTTCACCTCCCTTTATAGTTTGTTCTACATCTTTTATCTATTTTTATTGAATTCGTTTTTGGATACATACTTGCATCTACATTCAATTCGACTCTTGAAGGGTGGAGTGAAGGAGTTGCAACTCTTTCTCAGCTATTGTTTCTTGCCATGGTGCATAATTTGAGATTCTTTTTGTTTTCTCAATTAGCTTTATACTATTCTGTAAGTGCTCTTTGATTCCACCCGGTTCTTTTTTTTCTTTTGTTACATAAACAGATGTTTGTCTATTCGACCAGTCGCCTGGTTGATCTGAACCAGGGACGAATTCTGGAAGAAACCTCTCTAAGGTTTTGATGTCTACTATACTCCCTAGTTTTCTGATCTCTCCTATTGTGCTCCAGGAGCTTTCATCAATGCCGTACAAAGTCATGTCGTAGCCGTTGTGTGCTAATTCGGTTACGTCTCCAATTACAAAAGCCACGAGATTTATGTCCAGTCTCTTGACAATTTCTTTCATTTTTTTTATAGCGGGAATGGATATGAAACCATAGAGAATGATCTCTTTTATTGTAGATTCTACCTCCTCACATTTTCTTACTATTCTTTCTATCGACTTCTGTCCAGTTTTACCTGTTGCTTCGGTATCAGGTTTCAGCAAAACAATGTCCTTTTTGTGAGGAAGGGCATCAAAGTCTTCATAAACGATATTCAAGTGTACAGATGATTCATCATCATGAATTCTGTATGAAGGTTTTTCGTATTTGGTGCGTATCCAAACGTCTATAAATCCTCTTCCCGCGTTTAACTCTCTGAACGCTGTGTGCAATTCATATCCTGGGGCTCCTCTGAGGACGTTCTCAACTACTATTGAATCTCGATTCGTCTTAGAGAGGTCTGTCAGTTGATTAATTGCTTTTGCAGCTTCTAAAGCCGCGTTAAAGGCTTGGGTCTTTAATGTTTTTCCAACTATGCTTGGATGGCAAGCAATGTTTTTTCCTTGAACAGAATCAATTATATACAATTCTTCAATCAGGTCTGACCTATCTACTCTAAAAACGTTCGTCGAATCTTTCAGATCTTCAACTTTAATTGAGGTCGTTGAGTCGACATCAATATGGTACTCAGCTATTATCCTATCAACATCACCTTTTAACATAGGATTCATGGAGTCACCCCTTCTTGAATTGCATTACACATGCAATTATCAATAACGAAATCGTCTTCTATTCTTATGTGTTTCCTCAACTAAATAAATTGTAAAGGAGAAGACATTTACTTAAGTAAGCATCAAGAATAATTGCGAAAAGAAGGTGAAAAAATTAACAGTTCTTTCAAGAGACGCAATATTAAAACGCATTGATGAAGGAAGGATTAGAATAACTCCTTTTGAAAGAGATCAAGTTGGACCCACATCCTTAGACTTAACTTTGGGAAACAAGTTCCGAGTTTTTAAAAAAGTAAGGAAGATACTCCACGTAAAAGAAGAATTAAATTATGAAGAAGTCACTGAAATAATAAATGTCAAAGACGGTGACTATCTACTTTTAATGCCTGGAGAACTTGTTCATGGAATTACCAAAGAAAAAATTAGCCTCTCTGAAGATTTGGCTGGTTGGATAGAGGGGAGAAGTAGATTCGCAAGAATTGGTTTAATGATACATGTGACCGCGGGACTTGTTCAACCGGGTTGTGATAACAAGCAAGTTCTAGAAATTAGTAACATGTCACCAATGCCTATCGCTCTTTATCCGGGTACAAGGATTTGTCAGATCATTTTGGAGAGAATAGAAGGAAAAGCAAAGTACGAAGGGAAATTCAAAGATCAGACTGATCCTTAAACAAGCGCGCGCGAAAAAGAGAAGCGCAGATGCTTCTCACTGCTTAACGCTTTCTTAAAAGTTAAATCTTTAAATAACCATCTTAGCGTAAGTACTGCGGTGATTCACTTTATGCCTGAGTTCAAGTTGTTATCCGAATTTGAGCCTAAAGGGGATCAACCTAATGCTATAAAGGATTTGGTTGAGGGCATCAACAAAGGATATCAGTATCAGACCTTACTTGGTGTGACCGGTAGTGGAAAAACGTTTGTAGCAGCTTCGGTAATAGAAAACGTTCAAAAACCAACGCTTGTCCTTTCCCATAACAAAACCTTGGCAGCACAGCTTTGTGCTGAATATAAACGGTTTTTTCCTGAGAATGCCGTGGAGTATTTTGTGAGTTATTACGATTATTATCAGCCAGAGGCTTACCTTCCCCAAACAGACGCGTATATCGCTAAAGACGCCTCAATTAATAAGGAAATTGATAGATTGAGGCATTCAGCTACACGATCTATTATGGATAGGAAGGACGTTATAATCGTTGCAAGTGTGTCCTGTATTTATGGTCTCGGTAGTCCCGAGGATTATGTTGGATTAGGTCTTTGGTTGCAGACGGGAAAGAAGGTGGAGAGAGATTTTGTACTCAAGAGGTTGGTTGAGATCCAATACGCGAGAAATGACTTTGATTTCGCTCCAGGCAGTTTCAGAGTTCGAGGAAACAAAATTGACATATATCCTGCATATGGAGGGGTGTCATTTAGAGTTGAGTTGTCAGGAGATAAAGTGAAAAAACTAATTGAGCTACACCCCCTTTCGGGAAAGAAGATTGTTGAAAGAAATTCTTTGTCAATTTATCCAGCAAAACACTTCGTAATGCCTCAAGAAAAGGTCGAAAAAGCAATAGAGTCTATAAAGACTGAACTGGAGATCCGGCTTGAGCAATTGAAGACAAATAATAAACTTTTAGAGGTTAATAGACTCAAACAGAGAACGTTATATGACATCGAGTTATTGAGGGAAATTGGGTATTGTCCTGGTATAGAAAATTATTCAAGGCATTTTGATGGCCGAAAACCGGGTGAGAAAGCATGGACTCTTCTTGACTATTTCCCAAAGGATTTCATGATGATCATTGATGAATCGCATGTTACGCTTCCTCAGATTCACGGTATGCATGGAGGAGATCACTCAAGAAAAGAAAACTTAGTAAAGTACGGTTTTAGGCTTCCATCTGCTTTCGATAACCGCCCTCTTTCCTTTAATGAGTTTGAGCAATATATGGGAGCAGTAATCTTTACTTCAGCCACACCAGGACCGTACGAGTATAAAAGGAGTGCGCAGATTGTAGAACAAATAATCAGACCTACTGGATTAGTAGATCCAAAAGTGGTGATTCGATCAACCCAACATCAAGTGGACGACCTAATAAATGAGATAAGATTGCGAGAGGAGAGGGGAGAAAGAATTTTAGTAACCACTCTTACAAAGCGTATGGCTGAAACCCTAACCGAGTACTTGGTTGAGAATGGGATTAAAGCTGAATATATGCACTCGGAAATCAAAACTTTAGATAGGATTGAGATATTGCGAAGGCTCAGACTGGGTAAGATTGATGCAGTAGTCGGGATCAATTTGCTAAGAGAGGGATTAGATCTCCCTGAAGTTTCTTTAGTTGCCATATTGGATGCAGACAAAGAAGGATTTCTCAGAAACCAGACCGCCCTAATACAAACCATGGGACGAGCTGCAAGGAACATCCGGGGGGAGGTCATTCTTTATGCTGACAAACTCACGGGATCTATAAAGAGGGCAGTTTACGAGACGAATCGTAGAAGGGAGATACAGCTTAAGCATAATGCAGAACATGGAATTGAACCCAAAACGATTGAGAAGAGTATAACAGATATAATTGATAGAATCCCAAAAAGGGAAGAAGAAATGGTGCTAATTGATGGGCTACTTGAGACCGATCTGCCGTTGATAATAATTGAATTAGAAGAAGAGATGAAGAGAGCAGCCCAAAACCTTGAGTTTGAGAGAGCAGCTATTCTCCGAGACAGAATATTTGAATTGAAAGAATCGATGGAAGCAAATTCGCCTCATTTACAGTCAAAACGGTGATACAATGCCTAAAGACAAAATCGTCATCAAAGGTGCCAAGGAACACAACCTAAAGAACATAGACGTTGAAATTCCCAGAGATAAATTTGTTGTAATAACTGGAGTGAGTGGTAGCGGAAAATCAAGCTTAGCTTTCGATACAATTTTTGCTGAGGGTCAGAGAAGATATGTCGAATCTCTCTCAGCGTATGCCCGTCAATTCTTAGAACAGATGGAAAAACCCAATGTGGAATCCATAGAAGGTCTATCTCCTGCCATATCCATCCAGCAAAAAGCACCAGGCCACAATCCAAGATCGACGGTTGGAACGATAACAGAAATCTATGATTATCTACGAGTTTTGTTTGCAAGGACCGGTGACGTTTACTGTTACCAATGTGGTAAACGAATAGAGAAGCAATCCCTTGACCAAATTATGAAACGAGTTATGGAGTTGGATGAAGAGACAGAAGTTATCATTTTTGCTCCAATCATTAGAGGTAGGAAAGGTGAATACCGAAGAACTTTGATAAATTTGTTAAGCCAAGGTTTCGTCCAAGGAAGAATCGACGGCGAAATTAGAGATTTAAGCGAAGATATAACCCTTGAGAGATATAAACAACACACAATCGAGGTCGTCATCGACCAATTAACCATAAAAAAGAATGCGAGAAGCAGGCTAGCAGAAAGTTTAGAGTTGGGATTAAAACTAGGGCAAGGTATAATTCTCGTAAACGTGACAGGTAACGAAGAACTACTTTTTAGTGAACATTTCTCATGCACCGAATGTGGAATAAGCTATGAGGAATTAACACCTAGAATGTTTTCCTTTAATAGTCCATATGGAGCCTGTCCTGAATGCGCTGGATTAGGAACTGCACTACATATAGACCAAGACTTGATTATTCCTGACGGGAATTTATCGATAATTGATGGAGCCATTCTATCACTCCCTAAAAATACTAATTCATGGTCTTTGAAGACCTTGAAGGAGGTGGCTAGGCATTATGATTTCAGCTTGGATGTACCCTTTAAATCTTTGACCAATGAGCACCAGAAGATTATTCTTTTCGGAACAGGCGAAGAGATGTTAAATTTTAGGTTCGAAGGGGAAAACACCGAACAAAAATTCCTCTATGAAGTTCAACGCCCCTTCGAAGGTGTGATTCCACGCCTTGAGAGAAGGTTTGTTGAGACGAAATCAAGCTACATTCGACGAGAGATTGAGAGATATATGGGGAAGAGAAAATGTCCCATCTGTAAAGGAGACAGATTGAAACCGGAAAGCTTGTCTGTTAAAATAAGTGGGGAAAACATCGTTGAAATCTCGAGGATGTCGGTGAAGGAAGCAATTGAGTTTTTTGGGGAACTGAAGTTAACGTCTAGGCAAGAAGTGATTGCCAAGCAGATATTGAAGGAGGTACAAGCTCGTTTGACTTTTATGGTGGATGTAGGTCTTGACTACCTTACTTTAGATAGAACGTCTGATACTCTTTCGAGCGGAGAGGCCCAGAGGATACAGTTAGCAACACAGATAGGGTCAAAGTTGTGTGGGGTGCTTTACATTTTAGATGAACCGAGTATTGGTTTACATCAAAGAGATATCGGACGTTTACTCAGTATTCTTGAGGAATTGAAGAATCTGGGAAATACGGTGCTAGTGGTAGAGCATGACGAACAGACCATTCGTAAGGCCGATTATGTCATTGATATGGGACCGGGAGCGGGTGAACATGGTGGAGAAATAGTTGTTGCAGGTTCACTGGAGAAGATCATGAGAGATAAAAATTCTTTGACTGGTGCTTACCTTAATCATAAACTTTGGATTGCGGCTCCGAAAAGAAGAAGAAAAGAAAGCAATAAATATTTAGTTGTAAAGGGGGCTCGGGAACACAATCTGAAAAACATTGATGTTTCAATCCCGCTGGGTTTATTTGTTTGTATTACGGGAGTTTCAGGATCAGGGAAGAGCACTCTCGTAAACGATATTATGTATAAAGCTCTTGCGAGGAAGTTTTATAGGTCAAAAGATCTCCCAGGCGATCACGATAATATCGAGGGAGTAGAAAACATAGACAAAGTAATTATTATCGATCAATCTCCCATTGGACGGACGCCGAGGTCAAATCCAGCGACCTATACTAGTGTTTTTACCCCAATACGTGAACTTTTTTCACAACTGCCTGAAGCTAGAAAAAGGGGTTACAAACTCGGGAGATTTAGCTTCAATGTGAAAGGTGGGAGGTGCGAGTCGTGCAACGGTGCTGGGAGCATTTTAATTGAGATGCATTTTCTTCCCGACGTTTATGTTAGATGTGACGTTTGTAAGGGAGTGCGATATAATAATGAAACCCTTGAAGTTAAGTATAAGAAAAAAAACATTATTGATATCTTAGAAATGACAGTTGAGGAAGCCCTTAATTTCTTTAAGAATATACCCAAGATTAAACAAAAACTACAAACCCTCTTTGATGTTGGTTTAGGTTACATGAAACTCGGTCAACCCGCACCAACCCTGGCAGGTGGGGAAGCACAGAGAATCAAGCTCGCAAAAGAATTAAGTAAAAAGAGTACTGGGAAAACTCTATATTTTTTGGATGAGCCAACAACAGGCCTTCACTTCGCTGACATTCAGAAATTACTTGACGTATTAAATAGACTGGTTAATGCTGGAAACTCCATTGTAGTGATAGAACATAACTTGGATGTGATAAAATGTGCAGATTACATCATCGACCTCGGTCCTGAAGGAGGAGATAGGGGGGGAAAAGTGATTGCCTCAGGTAAACCCGAAGAAATAACAAAGGTGCCTCGGTCATACACAGGGAAGTATCTCAATGAGGCCTTAGCACATGACGATTAATGAAAACTTGTTGCAGAATATTCCGGACAAAGTAGGAGTGTATATCTTAAAAGATAAAGCAAAAAATGTTCTTTATATCGGCAAGGCATTATCTCTTAAAAAGAGAGTGCGTGAACATTTCCTTCCTGCTACAAAAGCTCCAAGGGAGGTGCTCATAAAAGAGAAAACCGAGGGCATCGAATTTTTAGTTACAAATAGCGAAGCAGAGGCTCTCATCCTTGAGAACAACCTAATTAAGCAGTATTCTCCCCCCTATAATATCAGATTTAAAGATGATAAATCGTATCCGTCTCTGAAAGTTAGTCTGAAAGAGGATTATCCTGCAATATATGTTACGAGGGAATTAAAAGAAGATGGATCTAGATACTTCGGTCCCTATGCTAGTGCTTGGGGAATAAGAAGAGTTGCACGTTACGCTCAAAGACTTTTCGGGGTGCGAAATTGTACTGAAATCATCTCACCTAAAAAATTAAGGAAACCGTGTTTAAATTATCAAATAGGGATGTGTTCAGCCCCCTGTGCTAAAAAGATAGATGAAGATGACTATCGAAAGTCAGTTAATCAGCTCTGCTTGTTTCTTGAAGGAGAAATAAATAAATTAGTAGTTGAACTCGACGGTGAAATGAAACAGTTATCAGCAAGCCTTGAGTTCGAAAAAGCCGCGTTAGTTAGAGATAGATTAAATGCTGTAAAGAAGGTGACTCAAAGACAAAGGGTTTCAAGAATTTTAAAGGGAAACATGGATGTGATTGGAACAGTAATCAGGAGCAATAATGCTTGTATTCAGCAATTCTATGTGAGGGATGGTAACCTTGTTGGTGCAAACCAGTTCGTTGTAAATATTCCTGTGGGAAGTACCCCACCCGAGGTCTTATTAGCCTTCATCGAACAGAGATACTTCGGAAAAAAGGACGTTCCATCAATAATCCTATTGAGCCATAAACTGGCTGAAGCAGGGTTTATAACTGATTGGTTCAAGAGAAGAGGAATACACAGCAAGATTACGACTCCGATGAGCGATCTTGAAGCAGAATTAATCGCGCTTGTTCTACGAAACGCTGAAGAAAAGCTCCTTATGTTTGAGGTGGAAAAAGGGATCCCGAAAGCACTCACTGAACTAATGAAGATTCTGGGATTAGACAAAATTCCCATAATAATAGAAGGGATCGACGTATCCAACATTGGTGGAGAAGATGCTGTTGGCTCTCTCGTAACTTTCTTTCGTGGGAGGGTGGATAAGAATGGCTATAGAAGATACAGAATTAAAGCGGTCGAGGGAATTGATGACTACGCAATGGTCAAGGAAGTCGTTCGAAGAAGATACAAACGTCTCTTGAATGAGGGAGGGAAACTACCCGATCTATTGCTGATTGATGGTGGGAGGGGTCACCTGGGGAGTGCAGCTGAGGAACTCGAATTATTGGACGTTGAACTACCTGTTATATCCATTGCAAAGAAAAAGGAAGAAGTATACGTTATGGGTGAGTTGAACCCGCTAGATCTTGAAGACGCCTCAGAAGCATTAAAACTCCTTAAAAAGGTTAGGAATGAAGCTCATAGATTTGCAATAAATTATCACAAGAAACTTAGAGTTAAGAGGACTAAAAAATCATTACTTAATGAGATTCACGGAATCGGTGAGAAAAAAAGAAGTAAGTTGTTGACACGATTTGGAAGCATAGAAAAAATAAGGAAAGCCTCAGTGGAAGAGTTAGCTAAAACTCCATTAGTCAGCAAATCTTTAGCACAAAGAATCTACGAATTCCTCAAAGATAAAAAGCGATAATCGAATCTCATATGTCTGCGGTTTCTTTAAGGTGATTTACGTCATGGCAAAGATTGTTGAGGAACCAGATTACAGAGAAAGAAGATTCATATTTCACGATAGATCTCATGCTGGTAAGCTCCTAGTTAAGAAACTGAAAAAATACGCTAAGGAAAACGTTGTTCTGTTAGCTGTGCCCGCGGGAGGAGTTCCTGTGGGATATGAAATTTCTAAGGAACTAGATGTCTCAATGGATGTAATAATCGTTCGAAAAATTCAGATTCCTTGGAACACCGAAGCTGGATTTGGTGCCTTAACCTGGGATGGAGATATGATCCTCAATGAACTTATAATCAGGCATCTAGGCTTAACAGAGAAGATGATTGAAGAATCAATCTCAAAAACACGGAGAATTATACAGGAAAGATCCCGAAGTTTTAGAGGAGATAAACCAATTCCTAATTTAACAGGGAAGATTATAGTGTTAGTCGATGATGGGTTAGCCTCAGGTTTCACCATGTTAGCTGCATCACGATCCGTGAGGAAGAAAGAACCAGAAAGGATAGTGGTTGCTGTGCCAACTGCATCCATGGGCGCTATCAGACTCCTCTCAACTGAAGTTGATGAGATAGTTTGCCTCAACATCAGAAGTGGGCCCATATTCGCAGTTGCTGATGCCTACAAGAACTGGTATGACCTAACAGATAAAGATGTTATTAAGGTTCTTGAAAAGGCTGAGGAACTTAGCTCCGGTTAATTTAAAAACTTTTTAAAATATGACATCCTTTGAGGAAACGTTTTTTTATTTTTTGTGTGGAAAAAAATACAAAATTTATGGATTAGCTATTGAAGCTTCTCTAATGATTAAGCTAATCTCTTCTGCATCTCTCTCTTCAATACTTATGGCTTCTTGAGGGCACTCTCTTATGCAGGTCCATAAATTATTACAGTATTTGTCGTGGATCAGCTTGGCCTTTCCGTTAATGATTGTGAGGGCTGCACCTATAAAAGAAAAGGAGTAATCTCCGCATGGTGGAAGGCAGCGTCCACAACCCGTACATTTTTCTTCATCGATCCGAATTAACTTTCTTTTAACCATTCATCTTTCACCTGTTTGCTTTTTATTTATTTTCAGACAACTTCCCTTAGATGGGCAGTATTTCTCCACATGGTTGTCAATGATTTTGAATATGGGTTCCATTGTTTCTCTGTTAAGAGAATAGATGTGTTCTCTCCACTTCTTTTCAACGAAGACAAAACGGCATCTAATCAGTGGCTTTAGATTGTGGGAAATCATGCTTTGTTCTTGGTGGAGAGTCTCGGCAAGTTGAGTAACGTTCCTTGGTGCTTCTCTTAGAAGTTCTACTATTCCTAATCGTGTTGGGTTGGAAAGTGTTGAAAAGAAGAGGTGACAATTTTCACTTAGGCTATTTTTCACCAGGATCACATTCATATGAATTAATCATCATATGACGGAGTCTTCATTTTATCTTATAAATCTTCTGGCATAATTGTTAACTTAAACACATATTTATGAAGAAAACTTATTAAAAATAAATGATGATTTTAGGGTATTCTACACGTTGTAGAAAGCAATACGTTACTGGATGCAAATCGTGAGGTAAAACGTAAACAATAAGGAAAAGGAGGTTTGGTTCTACTATTGGTGTCAATCTAAGGAGCTTAATGACTAAAACTACGGTCTCCCTGGAAGACTTGGGAGGAAAGTCTATCGCTATCGACGCCTACAATACTCTCTACCAGTTTCTCGCCATCATACGGCAACCGGATGGAACTCTCCTCAAGGACCGGACTGGTAGGGTAACAAGTCATCTAAGCGGTCTTCTTTACCGTACTTCTCAACTTGTGGAGAGACAAATAAAGGTCATTTATGTTTTCGATGGGACACCTCCAGCCCTCAAGGAGGTGGAGATTAAGCGTAGAATGAGAGCAAAGGAAGTGGCGTTAGTTAAGTATGAAAAAGCGCTTAAGAAGGGAGACCTTGAGGAGGCTCGAATTTACGCTCAAGCTACTTCTAAGCTCAAGGATTATATGGCGGATGACTCTAAGAAGCTTCTAACCCTCATGGGCATTCCGTGGGTGCAGGCTCCTTCAGAGGGTGAAGCCCAAGCGGTTTATCTTGCGAAGAAGGGTGATTCAAACTTTTGTGCAAGCCAGGATTATGACGCATTGCTCTTCGGAACTCCTCGCCTCCTCCGGAACGTAACCATTACTGGGCGAAGAAAGCTTCCTCGAAAAAAAGTTTACATCCAGGTACTTCCTGAACTCATAGAGTTGGATCGTGTTTTGAAGGAACTAGACATCACCCACGAACAGCTCATAGACATCGGCATTCTCTTAGGAACTGACTTCAATCCCGACGGTGTGAAGGGTGTGGGTCCAAAAACTGCTCTCAAATTAATTAAAAAGCATGGGAACTTGGAAAAAGTAGTGCCTCAGTTAAAAGAAGTGGAGTTTCCAGTTAACCCCCAAAAAATTCGGGATATCTTCCTTAATCCAGAAATCACTACTAACTATAAGATCGAATGGAGAGAGCCTGACATCCAAGGAGTTGTGGACTTTCTTTGTGGTCAAAGAGACTTTTCCGTAAGCCGCGTTCAAAAAACCATTAATAAAATGACTGAAAGCCTACGGGAGAACAAGAGTAAAGTAACCCTTGAATCTTGGTTTAGTTAATTCTTAAAGTAATTTTGCAGTTTAAATTGGATATTGATACAAAACAATAAGAAGCTAAAAGACGTGATCTTTATAGTAATGTCGTTAAAGGAGGTACCCAATTGAGTGCTGTATCTCTATTCGCAAAAAATATAGTAGACGTAAATTTCAACGCTTTGCCAAACAATGTAGTTACAGAAACCAAGAAACAAATCCTAGATACGCTTGGTGTTATTGTCGCAGGTAGCATGTCTAAAAATATTAGGCAACTGGTTGATTTGGTTAAAGAATGGGGTGGTGAAGAGGAAAGCACCATTCTGGGTTATGGAGGAAAAGTGCCTTGTGTTAATGCCGCATTAATCAACGGGTGGTCAGCTGCAGTCTTGGATTATGATGATTTTCATGACTTGGATTTTATTCATTCGTCGAGGGAAGTGATTCCGGCTTCTTTGGCTGTCGCTGAGCGTAAGGGAGGGGTGAGTGGCAAGGATTTTATTGTAGCAGTGGTTTTGGGGTCTGATTTGGCTTATCGTATGGCTCGTGCTGTTATTGTTCATAGAGAATCGGGGTTTCTAACTGTTCCAAACTTCTTTGGTGTCGCAGCTGCTGTTAGTAAGCTCCTTGGTCTTGATGAAGCTAAATTGAAGAATGCCTTAGGTCTTGCTTTAATGCAAGTTAGTGGGGAGAGTTATGGTATCAGGGAAGCATTAAACACCAAGGGATTGGACAACGGTTTTCAAGCTAGAGGCGGCGTTCTTGCTGCTTTAATGGCAGAGAGAGGTTTATCCGGTCCTACCGATCCCATTGAAGGTCGGGGATTTGGCTTCTATGCACTATTCCATAAGAATCTTTATAATTCAGCACTCTTAACGGTGGATTTGGGTAAGGTTTTTGAAAACGCTAAAGTCAGTCAAAAACCATATCCTGGTTGTCGCTTTAACCATGCGGCTGTCAGCGCTACTCTGGCTTTAGTTAATGAATATGACATTAAGGCGGACGATGTAGCGGAGATTACGGTTCATGTTGGTCCCATAGCCATATCTTTGAGTCAACCTCTGGAGGAAAAACGAAAACCGCGAAACTCCATCCATACCCAGCATAGCATGCCATGGTCTATAGCAAATGCTGTTGTGTATCGCAAGTTAGGGATTGAACATTTTACGGAAGAAGCGATTCGAGATACAAAGGTTCTTGAGATGGCTCAAAAGGTTGTTCCTAAGCTTAATCCAGAGCTTGTTCACTTAACTAGTGCTGAACCAGCTATTGTAGACATAAAGACAAAGAGTGGAAGAGTGTACTCAAGACGTGTCGATAATGCTCCAGGTAG
Organism: Candidatus Bathyarchaeota archaeon; assembly: GCA_023136395.1. Taxonomy (GTDB): domain Archaea; phylum Thermoproteota; class Bathyarchaeia; order Bathyarchaeales; family Bathyarchaeaceae; genus JAGLRI01. Next base: position 13,045 of record JAGLRI010000009.1, read on the forward strand.
CCCTGAAGATCCAATGAGCTTTAGTGATGTGGTTGAGAAATTTAGATACTGCTGCAATTATTCAGCTAAGCCTGTTTCTGAAGATATCCAGGATGAGGTCATAGGGATGATAGAAAGGCTGGAAGAGGTCCCAGACGTAGCCCAAATCGCCAGCTTGTTAGGGTAAAAATTCTCTATCTGCTTGTATCATCAACTAATGGGACAAAATCATATCAGGCTAACTAACTAGTCTGAGGACTAAACCGTACAATTTTCAATATTTGCTTTTTGATGAACATTTTATCTTGAACCAATTTCTCTCGCATCTACCCTCTTAAGGAAGTCGTTTATGCACTCAGCTAGGCCTTTCGGATCTTCACTGGTAAGGAAATGCCCTAAACCTGAGAGTACCATCATCTCTGCACCGGGTATGCCCTCAGCAAGAACCCGTGACTGTGACGGGGTTGCCATAATGTCTTCTTCTCCTACTACTACTCTGGTGGGTTTTTTTATGTCTTTTAATTTTGCCCGTAAGTCGAATTGTTTTACGCCGTCAGCAAGTTGTTCGAAGGCATGCCTGGCTTGTGGATGAGGATTGCTAGCTGCTTTTCTGGCATACTCCTCTGCAAAACCGGGCTTACCTAAAGTATCGGGTGCGAACATCCAGGTAGCTTGAACCAAAAAGTATTCGTAGGGTTCCAGACGCTTCTGTAGTATCTTTCGCGTTTCTTGCACCAAATCCCCCCTGGGAGAAGTTTTAGCAAAGCTACCTACCAATACTAAACCACCAATAATTTCTGGTCTCTTTAAAGCCATATCTTGACCGATCAACCCCCCCAACGACATGCCAACGACATGAGTCCGTGAAATGGACATGCTATCCAACAAACCCAGGGTATCTTGAGTTAGATCTGGAATCGTATAGCCACTCGGAGGTTTGGAACTTTTTCCAATCCCTCGATTGTCGAAAGTGATACATTCATATTCGTGTTTTAAATACTCCACTACGGGTGCCCAGAGTTGCTGCCCAGCACTCAAACCGCCGATAAAAAGAATTGGTAGCCCAGTGCCTTCCCGCGAAAAATAAATCTCGATGTCACCTACTTTAGCCATAGGCATTTTGTCTTCTCCTCTCAGTTCTGACATTCTAATTAACAGTAATATTCGATAAATGCATTTCCAATAAAGCAAGATTTAACAACTAAATGCTGCATTTTCGTACCAGAACTTAGTACGACTTCCACTCCAAACAGTGTTTTTTCAACATTTTGGTCAACGAATAGATGGATTATTCCCCTCTAATGAATCTGGTAAGCATTTTGCAAAGACATAATAGCAAAGAGTGCGGAAAGAAGGATGGAAATAATATGTCTCAAGCTATGATTATTGGAGAAGGGGATGTTGAAAACCCTGAAAAACGTGGAAAATACGTGGTTAGCGTAATAGGGCATGGACGGATATGGTTGGCAACAGCTTGCCTTTTTGCTGAAACTGGGTTTCAGGTTATTATAGTTGATATGAACCAACACGTTACAAATCTACTGAAAAAGGGTAGAGCATCCTTTGACCCAAGTCTCGACGCACTTGTTAAAAAGCACGTAAAGAATGGCCGTCTTGAAGTAATAAATGAAGCGAGAGAAGCTGCGTCAGCAAGCGATGTTATCATGTTTGTTGTTCCGACACCTGTTAACCAAAAGAAAAAGCTGAACTATTCACAGATTGAAAAGGTGTGTAAAAAAGTTGGTATGGGTTTACGTTCAGGATCCCTAATAATTTTCGAAAGCACGACCGGTCCAGAGGTAACTGAATCCGTATTAAAAGAAGTGCTTGAAGAATCATCAGGCTTAAAGGCGGGTATTACTTTTGGTTTAGCATATAGTCCAATCCGCACCTTCTCAACACAAGTACTGCAAGATTTAGCTACTTACCCAAGGATTGTGGGAGCAATTAATAAACAAAGCTTGACGGCTGCAAGTCATGTTTTGAGCACGTTAACAAAGTGAAAATTCTTTTTAAAAAAGTGGATTAAAGGAGAAAAAACTGGAGAGGTAATAACAAATGGGGATAACTCTTAAAATTGAAACCGATCGACCAGCCATGGTCACCAGCTACCTTAATGGTATTCTGCAACAAATGAAATTGTGCAAACATTTCTTCTTAAATGATTGGAAGATTGAGCAAGAATTTGAATTAGGAGCGAAGATCAACAATATTGTTCCTGTTAAAAACATGAAGACTGCAGAAGCAACTAAGTTGTTTGAGAATATTTACCGGGATGTTAACTTTGCTTTGGCAAATGAATTTGCACTTTTATGTGAAAAAATTGGGGTAGACTTCATTGAAGCCATGGAAGCGGCTAACACGCAACCTTACTGTCATCTACTTTTTCCAGGCATAGTTGGTGGACGTATCACAAAAGATCCCTACCTTCTCATTGAGGAAGCAGAGAACATAAACGTTAATCTCCGAATGACTGTGCTAGCGAGGAAAATAAACGATGGAATGTTGAGGCACACCCTCCGTCTAGTAAGAAATGCGTTGCGACGTTGTGGTAGAACCTTTAGGAGAGCCAAAGTCTCCGTCTTCGGTGTGTCTTATCGCCCAAATATAAAAGAAGCTGAGGGGTCCTTAACAAAGGAGCTCGTGGACATGTTGCATAAAAGAGGTGTGAGAGTTCGGGTGTACGACCCATTTTTTACTCCTACAGAGTTAAAGGAGCTGGGTTATCCTGTTGAAAGAAACCTTACAAAAACCGTCCAGGGAGTGGACTGCTTAATAATCGCTGTTGGACACGACAAGTTTAAAAGATTAAATCTGAAAAGAATCAAGTTCCAAGTTCGAAAGCCCGCTGCCATCGTGGATATGGGTAGGGTTATAACTCCTGCGAGGGCGGAGAAGGAAGGTTTTATGTATCTTGGTGTAGGTAAAGGTGTTTGATTCCATGAAAAAGATTGGTGTTGCCGTTATAGGTGTAGGTTTCTGGGGACGAAATCACGCCAGAGTTTTTAGCGAGTTACCTAATACAGAACTTAAGGCTGTCTGCGATATAAATTCAGAACTAACAGAAAATATAGCAGAAAAATTTGGTGTTGACGCATACAAA
>JAGLRI010000090.1 GCA_023136395.1 Candidatus Bathyarchaeota archaeon
GGATATTCTAGGTGTCACAGTTCAACCTATGATCAAAAAAGAGGGCTACGAAGTAATTATCGGTGCAAAACGCGATCCCATCTTCGGTCCCGCAATATTATTTGGAATGGGTGGTATTGGAGTAGAAATCTTCGAGGACACCGCTTTAGGGCTTCCACCATTAAATCAAGCTTTAGCAAAGAGAATCATAGAGGAAACAAAAGTTTACAAATTACTTAGGGGTTACAGGAACAAGCCTCCAGCGAATCTAGAGCTTTTAGAAGAAATAATGGTGCGTTTTTCCCAGATGCTTATTGATTTTCCACAAATCAAAGAAGTGGATATTAATCCTTTATTCATAAACGAAAAAGAAGCGTATGCCTTGGACGCTCGCATAGTAATTGATAAGGAACAAGTATTCGCCCAAAATGAACCTTATGAACACTTAATTTTTAATCCATACCCCACAAAATATGAGGATTATTATAAGCTTCGAGACGGTCAAGAAGTACTTCTGAGACCCATAAAACCTGAAGATGAACCATTATTGCTGGAGATGTTCAATAATTTATCTGAAGAAACCAAACGTTACAGATTCTTTCAAACAATCGGAGATATACCCCACGAAGTCATAGTTAGATACTGCAACGTTGATTATAACAAAGAAATTGCCATCATAGCGGAACTAGCTGAAGAGGGACTTAGAAAAATTATTGGGGTAGCCCGACTCATCACTGAAGCATACGGAAAAAAGGGTGAAGTGTCTCTTATTATTGCAGATCCGTGGCAAAGATTAGGATTAGGTTCGAAACTGCTTAACAACATAATTGAAATCTGCCGAGACAGAAACCTTGAAACAATTTACGCTAAAACACGTTCAGACAATCACAGAGCCATCGAACTAATGAAAAAGAATAAATTTACTCTTGAAAAGTTAAAAGATGACACCGTGAAAGGATTTTTAAACCTTAGATAATACACAGATAGCTCTAAATTTCGATTATTAATTTTTTCTTCACATAATTTTTGAAAAGTTTTAGATAAGAGAACATAAAAATTTCAATGTTTTTAAATCCAAATATGTATTTAAGAATTAGCACTTTTGCATAAATTGTTTGGAAACATCAACCCGTTATGAGTTACATAAATTATAAATATTTAGTTAAGACTTGTAACATGTTCAAAGGTGAGATAGTTTTGCCAGAAATCGTTGAGACAGGAATTCAAGGATTAGATGAGCTGATAGGTGGTGGTTTCCCTAAAGGAAGAATTATTTTGGTTGTTGGAGGACCAGGAGCAGGGAAGACTATTTTTACATCTCAATTTTTATACAAAGGAATTTATGAACACGACGAAAATGCACTCTTTGTAAGTTTGGATGAAAGTAAAAATCATTTCTATCCTGAAATGCAGCAATTTGGATGGGATTTCCAGAAAGCGGAGGAAGAAAGGAAATTTATCTTTATAGACGCAACCAGAATGTCTCGAGTGGCCATACTTAAAGAGAAACTGTACAAGGGCGAGACAAGTAGTTTGCGGAGCAAGCAATTGTCCATCGATAAACTAGTTAGTGCAATACAAGAAAAAATTCAACAAATTGATGCGAAAAGGGTTGTGTTGGACACCCTCGCAGCACTTTTCTATCGATTTCCCGATCCCATTGAACGAAGAACTGCAACTGTAGATTTGATTGAATCTTTGTCAGATTTAGGACCCACAACAATTATAACCACAGAATTGCGTCACTTAAGCCTTGAACGAAATGTTTTAGACGAAGAATTTCTGGTTCATGGCGTTATTATGATGCAAACTCTGTTTTCTCAAGGAATTACGACAAGAGCCATACAAGTTGAAAAAATGAGAAGTGCTAAGGTTAATCCGAACATTGTGCCATATACGATAGATAGGAATGGAATTGAAGTCTTTCCGAACATGTCCTTGTTTGGAGAAGTGTAGATTAGTAAAAACTATACATTTCCTTACATGTGCACTATTATATTTGAACGAACCGTAAGGAATTAGCTTTTTAATTTCTTCACGTCATTATTTTTATTTTCTCAGGAGTAACGCTTTAGACATATATTTTTGATTAACCATTTTCTTGATCCTCAGGAATTGTTGAGTATCTTTCTCGTAGATGTTGATCTCGCCTTCAAACAAACCTAGAATTGCATGCAACTCTTCTGGAGGATGCATCAGAGGATTCATTACTCCCAGAGTAGTAAAGCCTTTTGATCTTAAATCAGGAATAAGACCAGATAACCACCGTCTAGTAGAAACAGCGTGATGCCGCAATAAAACGTCTGAAACGATTTCAATACAAGCCCTTCTCGGACCCTTCACCGACTCGTCTAATCTACGGAAAGCTTTGATCAAGGCAATGTTGATGTTTGTAAGGTTTCCCACACCCGTCAGTTTGAAAACATTGGGTAAGCTTTCGATCATAGTATCAGCCCTTGGATTGCAGATGAAAAGGTAAAAGTTTGACTGAAAATCTTCCACAAGCGTCTTTACTCCGCTAACCTCTACAGTAATGTAAAAGGTGATTTGACCCTCTTTTGCCCCTGCTTCAAGAAATCTCTTAATCAATAAGTCTCTTTCGTCACATGAAGGCGAGGTTAATATAACAGTGTAATTTTCAGGAATCCCACCAAACAATAAATTGTCAAGTTCTTTGTATCCCGTGGTCATACGACCGGGTAGAACAACTTCTAATACGGTAATTGTTAAAGATTCTAGTTCACGTACCATTTGCTTTCCAGTTTCGTCCACGCACACAATTCTTGGTTTTATTTCAAAAGTGTCTATATCAAACGACTTAAAGGTGAGCTTAATTTCCTCAGTCTTCAGTGGATCAAGCCGTTTTCCTTTCATGTCAAGATAAGTGTCTTTAAATTGACTGTAATCTGGTTTGCCAACTAGTTGAAGGCCTGCTGGAAGAATTTCCTCAATCTTAGTTAGTAGAACAGCTTCTTTTCCAACGTTTACAACGTGCATTTCAAGGGTGAAGTCTTCACCAACTCTGATTTCTTTCTCAGGTAGAATTAGTTTTGCTTGAATGTCGGGGTGCTCAAATCTTTCTAAACCAACAGCTATTTCTTCACTTGGAGTTAACGTGGTGAAACTTGCTGTTGACGAAGCCATGGTTGGTGCGTGCAAAACGTCACTTAGTGACAGGGCTAACTCTCTTTCATCTCTAACATTTTTTAGAAGCTTTTGAACCTGCTCGATTTTTTCGGGGTGTTTTGCGTTCATAAAGGACTCAGCTGAGATTTGTAAAACTTTTTCAGCCATAACGTAGTATCTTGCTTCTTTTTGCGGGTCTGTTTCCTTCTTAGCGTTGTCAATGTAGACATATGCATCGAAGAGGCGTTGCGTGGCTTTAGCATATTCTGAAGCAGTTTCGAATCCTGCTTTGAGGTAGTAGTTTGCAGCGGCTTCCATGTGTTTTTTAGCTGTTGAATACGTAATTGTGTCTCTTGTGATTTCGAATTCTGTTCCAGCTTCTAAAGCTCTGCAGAAGCTGCTATGTGCTAAAGCAAGTAGACTTGTTTGCTGATCGAGAGTGTATTCGTTAGCTTGTTTAAAGAGGTCTGCTGCTTCCTCATACATTATTGGTGAAGCTCTTGATTCTGCCATCATCATTTTTTGCCAAGCTTGGCAGAGATATATTAATGGTGTTAGTTCTCTGCGTGTTTGTCCTGACTCGACTTTTGACATTTCTTGAAATGTTGCTGCGGCAAATCCATACTTTTTTGAACTGGCTATGTGGTCTCCCCGCTTATCGAGAAATTTTGCTTCTTCAATGGCAATTCTTCCAAGACAGTATTTTCTTCTCGTATCTGAAGCGCTGATGAGCCTCTTAGCCAAGTCTTTTTCGTCAGTGTTCTCAATTCTGTCTAACTTGACTCGAAGAGTTCTTTTTGCTTCACTGAAGAGCTCAGTTGTTTTCTTGAATGATTCTATTGATTGCGTGCTGTTTTCTTTTCTACTCAAATCTTCCGCTTTTTCGAGAAATGACCACGCCAAGAAGTTTGAAGATAGGTAGCTCCACAATTTTGATTGACTCAGAAGGTTCGCAGTCCTTGCGTAATGTTCCATTGCAGTGACATATTCTTCTTGATTATGAGCAGTTTTGGCGGATTCAATTTCACTCCACGCTTTCATATAAACAGAATAGTCTAAATAGAAGTCCTCAAATTGAGGTAATCTTCGAGAAGCAGCCTTATACTCTGCGAAGGCATACTCAAAGCTTTTCGCGGCCTTCGGGTGCTCCCCTAAGCCATCTTGGACTCTTGCAATTTTCCAGTAGGACTCTGCGGCACGACTTGGTAATTCACCTTTCTTAAATTTTTCGGAAGCATTATAGTAAACCTCGATTGCTCGGGTTAAAACGTCTTTGTCTTCAGTTAGTAGATATAGGTCGTTCAACACTTGTCCAAACGTGTTTTCGAATCCAGCTACAATTACTATTCGTGATTGTACAGGACGAGAGGAGATCCATTTTGTACAGTATGAAATAGCGTCTTCCAGATTTGAGACAGCGTTTTTAAGTAGAACAATTTTTTTGTCTTTATCTGTTTCTAAGTTGGTTAATTCTGCTTCTATTAGTGCTGTATAGTTCTTGCCAATACCACGAATCCAAACACTGGAAGGGAAGACTTCTTCCACAATTTGAACGTATTTTTTTCTACAATCTAAAGCTTCTTCTAATAGCTTAATTTTTTCATCTTTTCTCGATTCGAGATTAGAGTAGAAATGCAAGGCTTTGCTCAAAGCGTGAAGAGTAGAACCTAAAGTGTCTGGGGAACCGAATCTGTTCGCGTGTTCTAATCCGTTTCGTCCTATTTCTATCGCTTTTTCTAATAAAACACGCTTTTTCCTTATATCTACTTCAACTTCACGTGCCAGAAGAGAGTGACTTTCAGTATAGAATAAGTAGGTTTCTGAAATGTACAAATCTTGAGAGACTAATTGAAAATGGTCTATGGCGTCTTCCGCGTACTTGATGATCTTTTCGTATCCTTCCCTCGTTTTGTTGGGGTCCGCTTCCTTTAGAACCTTCCAATCTGTAGCAAATGCAAGGATGTAAGATGCAACACCTTTTAGGTAGTTATCCCGCACGATAGAGCTTTGTTTTAGCATCTCTTCAGCATATTCTAGGGAGGATTCGACATTTCCTGTGAAGAAAAGAGTGCATAAGGCTGCTGCCCATCGTGAAATAGCAGTGAGATAAGGGTTATCAACCTCTTCGGAAATCGCCAATGCTTTTTCTATGTAGCTCAAGCTTGTACGCGCCAGCTCTTTTATCTCATCTTCATCTTCCAGAATGTTTGCGAAATACCAATTATGAAGGCACGTCAGTGAATATGCCTGAAGAAGGTCTCTCTTGTTCTTAAGCTTTGAAAGAAGCGAGATAGCTTTCTTGCCACAAGCTATACCTTCTTGAGCGATACTTCGCTTTTCCTCAGCGTCAGAAGCGAGACGTAAAAGCTCATAGAAGCAAAACAATAGGGTATTACAAGTCTGTCCATACCCCAAGTCGTCTTTAGCAGTTTTGTAT
>JAGLRI010000091.1 GCA_023136395.1 Candidatus Bathyarchaeota archaeon
TGCAATACACGCTATTATGACGAGGATTATTGAAGAAAAGGCTAGTGTGCTTACCTTTGAGCAATTCGTTCAAGAGGCAGTTTTAGGAAAAATTGCATCTGACGCTTACAATGAGGCTAAAAAGATAGCTCCAATTCGAAACATGGGTGTTAGGAAATCCAAACTCCTTTCTCTGCCTTCAATTGTAGCTTAAATACCTACGTCATCATCTAAGTTATAGGGAAAAATTTGAAGGAAAAACGCTCAATTTATATGAAAAAACGGGTTGCTCGGGAAGCAGCTGTCTTAATTTACTCATTACAAGAGAAAGAATATAAACAGGCAAAAAAGAGAGCAGCCCAAACACTACGAGTGCGAATCCTCCCAAGCAACATTGAAGTAGCAGAGGAGATCGACATGTTTGCTGATGAGACTGAAGGGTCATCCAGACAAAAGCATTTACTGCAGATGCGAAAAGATGCTCTGTGGATAATGAATGTTGTTAATGATTTTCACCCAAAATTGGTCGGAAGCGTTTGGCGCGGAACCGCTCATCGGAACAGCGACATAGACATTAGCGTTTTTTCTGAAAGTCCAAAAACCGTTCTCACCGCATTGCAAAAAAACAACTTCAGAATGGAGAAAACTGAATGGTGCTCAGTTACGAAAAGAGGTAAAGCATTAACCTCCTTCCATATACATTTTACACTACCCTCCAAAAACGAAGCAGAAATCGTTGTCCGAAGCCTTGAAAATAGGGATCAGTTAGCAAGATGTGAAATATACGGAGATCTCATAACTGGCCTAACATATTCTCAACTTCAGAAAATTCTCAAAAATAATCCTTTAATTAGGTTTACACCAAAACATTGATTTAAAATCAAGCTATATCATATAGAATTGAAAGGGAAAGTAGTATCAACCTCTTATCTGAAAAAATGTACGCATACATGGAGTGTAAAGCCAAAGATGGAGATCGATAAAGAACGCCTAAAGAAACTATTTCCGCATCTAGCTAAGGAACTCGACGTTGAAACAAATTCCATAGAAATAACTTCAGTGCAATCGGACTCTAATGCTGGAGAGAACGCGTTTTCACAGAAGTTTTCTGGATACACTCCTGATGTTATCGATTTCATTCGTCGATGCGACAAAGAGAAACAAGCAGAGGAAATAATCAACTACTTAGAAGAGAAAGGAGAAATCAGCAATGAATATGCCAAACGGCTCAATCAACAACTTAGAGAGAAAGGCATAAGGAGCTTTGGACCTAAAAAAGGAGAAGACTTCTATCTAAAACGCAGGAGGTTCTAAACTTACACCTTTATTTTATCTTACCTGTTAACTCCATTATTTTCTTAAAAACGAGAAGAGGTTAAAATGATGTATAATTTAAAGTTTGTATCATTGTCTCCATCGTTTCTTGCATTTTCCTTTCTACTTCTATTTCTTACTCTCTTCAGTTTTACTTCAACAATCACTTACGCTGAAACCAATTCTTCCCAACTTATTATTAGTAACGAAATAAATCGGGAGATAAATTTAGGTGAAATGGGGCGTTTAACTCTTACCGATTCTTATTTCATAACAAGCAATGTGGCAAACCTTAGGGAGATAACAATTCGCTTACCTCAAGATGCTTATCAAGTTTCTGCTCATGATCCGCTAGGCAGTCTTACTGTTGCCTTAGAAGATAACAATGCGACCATAACCCTTAGAATCATCTTGCAAGAGGGCGAGTCAGGTAGATTTACTTTAACTTATGCGCTTCCTTGGGAAAACTACATTGATCAATATGGTTGGTCTGATTTCAACTTCACTTTCACATTCTATGAGAGTTTCAATTGGACGATAAAAGAGTTAGCCGTATCGGTGGTATTACCTGAGGGTGCTGAGTTTATTTCTTCTTCGGTGACCCCGAATGATATACATAAAAGTGTTTTTCAAGAAACAGTATCCTATTACCATTATAACTTTACACTTTTTGACAGCCAAAGTTTTCTTATAACATATGATTACATAATTTTTTGGGCTTCCTTTCGTCCCACGCTCTGGATGGGAATCTTAGTTGTAATTGTGTACGCAATAGCTCTCCTCCGGCATTCCCCTAAACCTTCATTAACCTTTATCCCACTTTCCTCCGATGTAATCCGTAGATTCGTCGCTGCTTATGAAGATAAAACAAAAACTCTTTTTGAGCTTAAATCAATGGAACAGAGTGTGCGGAAGGGTAGTCTTCCCAGACGTCGATACCGCGTGCGGAGGAAAACCCTTGAGGGTCGTCTCTCCGGAATTACTAATGTTCTGACTGATCTTCAGAACGAGATACGAGAAGTAGGTCCAAGGTATGCAGATGTGATGGGACGGATTGAAGTTGTTGAAACAGAACTTGAAGGGGTGGAGGAGGACATTCGTAGAGTGGAGACTCGATACCGACGCAGAGAACTCTCCTCCGAAGCTTATCGCAAGCTCCTTGAGGAATACCGTCGCAGGAGAGAAAGGACAGAAACCACCCTTAACGGACTTCTCATAAGACTTCAAGAGGAAGTCCGTTAGACATCAAAAAGCTTTTATCTTTGATCATTATTTCATCATGAATTTAAGGAGGACTGTTTCGTGGTTGAAGTTAAAATCGATTTAGATAAATGTGACGGAGATGGAACCTGCGTTGATGTCTGCCCCGTAGAAGTCTTCGAACTCAAAGAGGGGAAAGCAGTAGCTGTAAATCCCGATGAATGCCTTGTTTGTCAGGCTTGTGTAGTGCAGTGCCCTGCTGGCGCTATCGAAGTCATTGAGTAACCTCAATTTTTAACTGAAAAACTTATTTCACACCTTAGTAGTTTGCATGCATGTGTATATTCATCTAAGGTAAATCAAAAATTTAAACATCCAATCACCATTTTATATTTTTATAATAGTTAACATTAAAATAAAATAAAAAGAATATTCCTTGATAGAGGTGAAAATTTGGTAAAAGTAAACCACATCGAAGTGATTGAGGGACTTTACTATACATCAGACTACATGTGGATTCGCATTGAAGACGGAAAGGCCAGGATGGGTGTAACCGATTACGCTCAAAAACAGATGCGAGAGATTGTTTTTGTAGAGCTTCCAAGTGTAGACGATACAATCGAACTTAATGAGCCCTTTGGAACTACAGAATCAGTAAAAGCTATCTCCGACCTTATTGCCCCCTTAAGTGGCGTGATCGAAGAGATTAACGAGGAAGTGGAGTCTAGACCAGAGCTGCTAAACGAAGATCCATATGGCGAAGGATGGCTTGTGGTCATAAACCCAACCGACCTTAAAAAAGAATTAGAAAAACTCATGAATTTTGAAAAAGCTGTTGAGTGGTACAAAGAGGTCGTCAAGGAAGAATAAACTTGCCTAGGCAGATCATTATTATCGGTGCGAACGCTGCTGGTACTGAAGCAGCAGCGGCCGCAAGAAAGACCGATAGAACTGCAGAGATCACTCTGATTGAACAGCGAAAGAGAACAGCTTATTCTAGATGTGGACTTCCTTTTGTATTAGGAGGACACATACCCAGCTTCAACGATCTAGTGGTTTATCCTAAATCATACTATCGTATGATGAAGCTTAATCTCAGGTTAGAAACCACTATGATTAACCTAGACACGAAGGCTAAAACGGTTGCCATACAAGATAAGGAGAAGAAGCAGGAAATCCTTAACTATGATAGCTTAATAATCGCCACTGGCGCCTCACCCTTCATACCACCAATAAAAGGCCGTGAAAAGAAAGGTGTTTACGTGCTCCGAACCATCGAAGATGGGGAGAGCATAGATCAAGCTCTCAAAACAGCTCGGTCAGCGGTTGTTGTGGGGGCGGGCTTGATTGGAATTGAGGCCGCAGTAGCCTTCGTGGAGCGTGGGATAACAACCTCAATTGTAGAGCTTCTTCCTTACGTCTTACCAGTCATGCTGGATGAGGACATGGCAAAGTTAGTTCAGAAAAAACTTGAAGAAAAAGGTTTAAAAGCCATTCTTGGACGTGGTGTTGATGAAATTCTAGGAAATGAAAAAGTTACAGGAGTCTCCGTTGCTAGTGAGGAAATTCCCGCTGATCTAGTAGTAATCGCAACAGGTGTAAGATCCGAAGTTGAATTAGCCAAGAAGGCTGGAATTATGACTGGTGAAACTCGGGCCATAAAGACGAACATGAGGATGGAAACCAATGCCAAAGATGTTTACGCGGTAGGAGATTGCGCAGAATCCGTCAGTCTGATAACCCATAGACCCCTTCTAAGTCAACTAGGAACAACTGCTGTGAGACATGGAAAGGCTGCGGGGATCAACGCTGCTGGGGGATACGCAATATTTTCTGGATCTTTAGGCTCAGCCGTTTCGAAAATGTTTGACTTTGAAGTTGGTGCTACAGGATTAACAGAGTTTATGGCAAAGCGAGTGGGGATCGAAACTGTAGTTGGAAGAATAAACGCAAAGACTAAGGCATCGTATTATCCTGGAGGTCTACCAATAAGGATAAAACTAGTCGTTGAGAGAGAGACACGACATATTATTGGTGGACAAATTATCGGTGGAGAGGCGGTGACCCAACGAATAAACGCGTTGTCTTTTGCAATACAGAAGCAAATGACCGTTCATGAGTTAGCGAAAGCAGATACTTGCTATGCCCCTCCGGTGAATGAGACGTGGGAACCCATGGTTCTCGCTGCAGAAACGGCGCTTCGTAGATTGCGATAAATAGAGCCTTAATGAAAATTAAAGATGTTTTTAAAGATTAATAGACATTCAAAAAGTTAATATATGTAATAAAATTAATTAGTTAAAAACAAGGAGTAATTTGGGGATTTAAAATGACCGTAAAAGCCGCTATTAACGGGTTTGGGAGAATTGGAAGACTTTTGTATAGAGCTGCACTTGAAACCAACGCTGATATTGATTTTGTAGCGATTAATGATTTGACTGATGCGAAGACACTAGCACACCTCCTAAAATATGATTCAGTTCATGGGAGATTACCTTTCAACGTAGAAGCCAAAGAAAGAGCGATTATTGTCGATGGGAAAGAGCTGAAGGTTTTGTCGCAACGGGATCCAGCACAATTACCTTGGAAAGACTTAGGTGTTTATTTGGTTGTGGAATCCACAGGAAGGTTTAGGAAGAGAGAGGATGCTTCTAAACATCTACAAGCTGGTGCCAAAAAAGTTTTGGTTTCCGCACCAATGAGCCCCGCTAAGAGCGCGGACATAACAATAGTTCTAGGTGTAAACATAGATAAATACGATCCTGAAAACCACAACATTATTTCCCTTGCTTCCTGCACCACAAATTGTATAGCACCGGTAGCTAAAGTTCTAAATGATAAATTTGGTGTTAAGGCAGGGCTTATGACTACTGTTCATTCATATACAAACGATCAAAGGCTTCTCGACTTTCAACACCCCAGATTAGAGCGGGCGAGAGCAGCTGCTCTCAACATCATACCTACAACCACTGGTGCAGCGGTTGCAGTTTCCTTGGTGGTACCGGAGCTTGAGGGAAGAATGAACGGCATTG
>JAGLRI010000092.1 GCA_023136395.1 Candidatus Bathyarchaeota archaeon
GTATTTTCCTGCCCATCCCCAACCAGATACTGGTGGTTTAAGGTTTGGGGGTGGCGGGTTAGGCATTCCATACCTGAAGTGTTCACCTGTAGCTTTCCGTTTCCACCGCACACTCTGCATGAGTGGCCACCTCATTTTGATGGCTCCTTTATCAGCTAGGGGACACATACCCACACAACAGCCACATTGGCAGCCACCGCATTCATCCGGATACAGCAAGATTGGAGGCTTACCCTTCTCTGGATTTGGGAAAAGCACATCCATAATACATGCTACTATGCATAACGGTTCAGGTAAACCTATGCATCCATCGCAAACCTCAGGATCAAACACAATGAGTGTGTTCGGGGTAACTTGATTAGGAACCATGTACACTTTCTCTTCACTCATCTCATTCACCTCGGTTTATGAAGTTCATAATTCTCCTTTAAAGTAGAAGCATTAGGAGACTGAAGATAATAGTTACGGGTTAATTCATGAAACTTAATTTCTCCATTTTCCAGTCTCGTAGCGATTAGCTTATTCCAGTCGGGTGGATCCACTTCAGGATAATCTGTTCGATAGAGGTTTAACCATTTGCTGCTCGCTTTCCGAGCTAAGGATGCATGCATGATCATCTCTCCGACTGTGAGGATGCTGAAGCATTCGAGGACACGCATCAGCTCGTGTGGGTTTCTTGCATAGACCGTTGTAGCTTCTCCTTCTCTGATCTCCTTGAGCCAGGTTAATCCTATCTTAAGGAGTTCTTCACTCTTCTTCTCCCCACACCATTCTTGCATGACCCTGCATATTCCGGCATTAAGCTCCTTCCACTCCATTCCCTCCTTACGTTTTATTGGAGCGTAGACACGCATCTTCTCTTTCTCCACTTGACCACGATCTATCATTGACTCACCCGCCTTTAACGCGTAGTCTGCTGCTTTTGCACCAGCCCACCTACCCGTCGTAGCAGCATTGCCGTGATTCTCTGAGCCATATATCTGTTGACCCGCTGCGTATAGACCCGGTAGGTTCGTCTTTAAATCCCAATCAACCACAACACCCCCGCTGCAAAACCCTACCGTTAGCCAATTAGTGACCCGACTTGTCATCCCTTGATAGCTTTGAAGCATATCTTTTTCGGGGTCAAATCCCGCTTGAGTCAAGTTACGATACACTATCCAGCTTTTCCCTTCTTGACCTACCATGAGACCAAATATAGCCCGTCGCTCATGTTCTGACATACCCGGTAGGTCAGCATACAACGGCAAGGTAATATCCCCCTTTTCTATGAGATCATCAAATCTCATACCACTCTCTCTACCACCGAAGACATCCCTTGAGTATATGGGTTTTGGCGATTTGAATTTGTAAGGGTTGTCCCCACTTAACCCTCCCCCCTGTACTGTGAATTCTTGTCCTGGGGCTGGCCTGTATCGCTGTGACACCGTGGTGAGAACGTTCCCATCCCGGTCTACCCATGGAATTTCTTTTCCTTTAGCATCGACCATCGTACATGCATACCAAGTACCTCCCGAGTTACCGGTACCTTTATCTGGGTAGCCAAAAGGACCTCTTGTTCTTGAGGTATATGAAGATTTTTCCATTAATGTAAACTCCGCCCCAGCGTTCCACGCCATAGCGTGCCCGTCACCAACACACACATTAGGATTAAATGCATACAGTCCCGTATACTCTGTTGAGAAATGCCACATTCGTTCAGGTCGACTCATACATAGTATGGTGGCTTTTCCTTTGAAAGTGTAGAATTCTCCGGTTCGCACATTCACTCCTGTAGCTCCTACAACCCTAGCTCCCTGTTTACCTCCCTCCGTTAGTAGGCTGGTAACCATAATCCTGTCCAAGATGTTTACACGTAACCTTTTACACTCGCTGAACAGGGCAGGCTTGAAGGTTGTTCCCCAAACGCGGATACTATACTTGTTTTCATAATCGTAGGCAAATAGGAATTTAGTGTTTTCGTCTCTGAACTCTGCGCCCTTAAATTCGTCTTCGGAGTCTCGTACCTTCGCACCCATCTTCTCCAGCTCAAGGAGGGTATCGTAACTGTCTCTACACTCGATGTAATGATGAATCCCACAATCCCAACCGCTATGACTAGCGATAATTCCTTGGGTTAGCTCCTCTGCAGTGACTTTGCAAGCGGGGTTCCCAGTTGTACACTGCCAGTGATCACACCCCATTCCTCCAGCACCACTCTTTATTGTGGAGCTTTTTTCAACCATGACAACTTTCGCGCCTCTCTTTGCAGCGCTTATGGCAGCCCAGCAACCAGCTATTCCACCACCAAGAATTAGAACGTCTGCGCTAACTTCGTTCTCCTTATCGTACCGTATTGGATAAGGCCACTCATACTTAGAAACTAAAAAATCCTTTTCATACGACAAATAAATACCTCTCTTAAAGAAGACCTATGCAACATTACACTTATTTGAGTTTTGACTTTTCAACCAATCTTTTACCCCATCAGGGGGTCACCACCTTGGTTTATGCAGGGGTTTAAAATCAAATTTTCTTGCAAACTACATCTAGCGTCCACTCATAGAGGAAGAATAAACTTCTTTTAAACTCATATTTCGCCTTTTTCCACCGTTAAATGACACCAACTAATACTGTCAATTTTTATAATTGGCTAGTACGCAGATTTGGTATTTGATCATAAATTAGAATTAGCCCCCCGCCAATAATCCTGCTTATTATCAAAAACCTTCATATCAACTATCCTGCTACCCATTTAAGTATCGCAAATTATATTTTGAATTGTAGAACGAGAAAGTGTCAAGATCTTGGTTAGGTCGGTAAGGTAGCCATCATGTGGGGAACGATTATTTTGGCGGGTGGTATGAGCAAAAGGATGAAAGAGGACAAGGTGCTAATGAAATTAGGAGATAAACCCCTACTATTACATATTATAGAAAAGGTCTTGGGGTTAACTCGTGAAACCATAGTAGTCGTTGGAAAGAATGACGATTTGAAAAATTACTCCTCTCTGCTTCCGTTAACTGTCACCCTGCTGAGGGATGATGTAGAGGGTATCGGTCCTTTAGCTGGTATGTTAACTGGGATGCGATCCATGAAGTCTAAATACGCATTAGTTTTGCCTTGTGACTCTCCTTTTGTTAATAGGGAAGTGCTAAAATACCTTTTAAACAAAACTCAAGGAGCAGATGCAGCTATCCCTCAATGGCCAAACGGGCAAATTGAGCCTCTACACGCCGTATACAAAGTTTCGTCAGCCATCCCGGCTTTAGAAACTACGTTAAGAAGAGGGGAGCTATTCATTATCGACATGATCAAACGATTAGATGAAGTACTTTATGTAAGTACTGAAAAGATTAGGGAATTGGATCAAGAATTAATTACGTTTTTTAACATAAATTTTCTAGAGGATTTCAAAACGGCTGAAAGGTTATTATCGATGATGTGAATCATCCTATAAAATGCCTTTAACTAACTTGAGAATTTCTTCTCCATCACTATCGATATCGATGAGAGGGATTTCTATTCCGAGAGCAGCGGTTTTTTGTTTGGTGATTAAGCCTGCGATTGCAAGTATCGGATCCTCTGTGTCTGTAAGTTTTTGTCTTAAATCTTCTTCATCGTTGGTAGTGATGATTTTAAAAATGTCCTGTCTCTTGGCGATTAAAGAGTGAAATCCCTCGATTATTAATAGATCTAATTCTTCATCTTTTACCAAGTTTATTATTCTTTCCATTTCATATTTGGAAGAAGAATCCCTCTTTTTAATTATGGCAATTTCATTCGGTGCAGCGCATACCACTATCTTAGCGCCTGCTTGTGAATGTTTCCAGGTGTCTTTCCCTTTTACATCAATAGTGAATCCAGGATGATGCACATGTTTGATTGTTCCTATTCTCAAACCTTCCTTTGAAAGATGGAAAATTAAATATTCAATTAAAGTTGTTTTTCCCGATCCAGAGGCTCCTATGACTGCTATTATTGGGAGCAATTAAATCACGTCTAAGATGTTAAATGAGTTAATTCATAACTATTGTATAAAACGACATCCACGACGCTTCCCTTTTTAATTCCCTTTCCCCTTGGAGTTATCGTATAGCCATTTGAGTTCATGAGGGTGGTTAAGCGACTAGAACCTCCAGAGACAGGTTTAGCTACATACTCGCCATTAACATTAATTAAACGAACCCGCAGAAAATTTGCAGTTGGTTTCGCCTTTACATTTTTTTCCATCCTAGCTTTAACGACGGTGATAAGATTCTCTGTGTTCAATCCACTATACTGAGCAATTAGAGGAATTATGAATAAGTAAAATCCAGCGTAGGTTGAAACGATGTGCCCAGGCAACATGACGATGGGCTTTCCCTCAACAACTCCAGCTCCTACTACTTTGCCTGGACTAAGCTTGAGCCCATGGAATATTAAGCCCGGTTTTCCTAAAGCCTTAATGGCATCTGGCACCAAGTCCTTAGGACCAATGGAACATCCTGCAATAGTAGCAACTACATCTGTTTTCTTTAAAGCCATAGAAATCGTTTCCTTAATTTTATCTAAGTCGTCTGGAACTATACCAATCAATTGTGGAGTTCCACCGTATTCAGTAACCAAACAAGAAATGATTAACGCATAGTTGTTAACTATTTTAAGAGGGTTTTTCTTACTTAATGAAACCAACTCATCTCCAACAGATATTATCCCAACCTTAGGCTTCTTGAAAACCGTTACAGACCTCCTCCCCATTCCAGCTAACAAACCGACATCCTGAGGCCTCAGAAAATGGCCCGACTTGAAAATTAAACCTCCCTTTTTTACATCTTCTCCAGCTTGAGCAATATTTTCATTAGTTTGTATAGGCGAAAGTATTTCTATTTCTTCTCGAAGCAGCCGTGTATTTTCAACCTTGACAACAGCATCCGCGCCCCTAGGTATTGAAGCTCCAGTAGCAGTGAAAACCGCTTGACCAGAAAGTATTTCCTGAGGAACATCACCTGGAAACAATTTACTAACAACTCTTAAGACAACAGTTTTTTTTAGTGAAGCTTCCTTTGTATCTGCAGACATAACCGCATAGCCATCAAAAACCGTGCGATTTTCCTCAGGAATGTTCACTTCAGATACAAAATCTACTGCGAGTACCCTACCTACCGCTTCCTCTAACGCAACCTCCTCATGACCCAGCGGTGTAATACTTGTGGCATCTAAAAACTGCTTCAGTGCCTTTTCACAAGTTGTTAATTTAAATATTCTTTTTTGATCCTCTCTCTTCATAAAACAATCCTCTATACTCTTCTAGTGATTGTGATAGGAAGGGTTTATAATAATCCACTTCTTTTAATATTTTTCGAGAGAAGTTGAAGTTAGAAACGTTCATTGAGGTTGAGAAAGCACTTCGTGGCTTAAGCGAAAAGTCGAGGAAGCTTAATTTTTCTAGTCTCAAATCATATGTAAAGTTCACTGCACTCGACCCCAAGCAACTGATTGAGGAGGCTAAAACTGACAAGATTAAACCTAACTCTAGC
>JAGLRI010000093.1 GCA_023136395.1 Candidatus Bathyarchaeota archaeon
AAAAGGTCTAAAACCTTCCCCACAATATAATCTATAAGAGAGCTTATGCTCTTTGGCTTTTGATAATATGCGGGCATAGCTGGAACAATAATCACGCTATTTCTCGCTAGATCTAACATATTTCGGAGATGAATGGGATTTAACGGAGTTTCCCTAGGGACAAGAATCAGTTTCCGTTTCTCCTTTAATGTTACGTCTGCTGCTCTTAAAATTAGGTTATCAGAGTAACCATGTGAAATACCAGCTAGTGTTTTCATGCTGCAAGGGATTATAATCATTCCATTTGTTTTGAACGAACCACTTATAATAGGGGCATTTAAGTCGTCTATGCCGTAAACTTGGGTGGCTAGTTTTTCGAGATCCTTGCTAGAGATTTCAAGTTCGTGTTCAATTACTTTTTCAGCAGCTTTACTTATTACTAACTTCGTTTCTACGCTTTTCTTTTGTAGCACTTCAAGTAAACGTTTTCCATAGATGACCCCACTAGCTCCAGTTATTGCTACAATTAATCGCATACATATCCCGTTTGTTATAATTCTATACGCTCGCAAAAACTCTTTTGTTTAATTTCACTGGAAAGCCCGAGATTAAAGTTGTTTTCTTCTTTTTAACTTTGAAAGTCTAATTAACAAGTTTACAGCTCTCTTTTCTTGTTCCACAGGTTTTATTTCTAGTAAACCCTTCCTTTGAGCATATTCAAACATTTCTTCACCCTTTTTGGTTCTGAGTATAGTAAGCGTCCAACCCGTCATACCTAATCCACCCGTTGAAATATCGGCAAGTTCAGACGAGAAATCGGTGCATAAATCACAAGTTTTGCGAGCATATTGTTTCGCAACTTTTAATGGTATACCCTTCACTTCATTTGACTTCGTAGCAACTAAGATCTTTCCCTTAATATTTATCTTCGTAACGTTCTGTAAATCGATTCCCATTACTCCCTGAATGTGTTTCTCCATCAGTCCCTCGTAAGTGAAGGTTTCAGTACACATTAGCCCTATTGTGAAGTCCAATGCTTTAGCATACTTCTTTAATGGCAGCATCTGCATATTTCGTATAACATTTATCTGACAAGGGGTACCAACAAATGCTAATTTCGCTTCTTTATCTTTAACCCCCTCTCTGAAAGCAAGCATGTTCGGCGAGTAGGAGTACCTAGTTCCCGCACACTCTAAAACTTCTTCAGGATTTGTAACGAGTTTTGGGACAGGATAGAAAGGCTTTTCGTTACTGATCCCGGATACGACAGCACCATTAATAATTCCATTTTTAAGGGCCACCGTAAGAAGGGTTGAAACTACTCCCCCATCTTGACAAACCTGAAGGATTCTCTCATCCGTTGTTCGAGCAATTACGATGCGACGATAAATACCAAAGTCTTCTTCAATTGTTTTCTCCCTCCCAAAGACGAATTTTTCCATAGCCTGTCGTGGAAGAGCATATTGCGGGCAGAGTTGAGCACAAATACCGCACGCTGTGCATTTCCCCACCAATTTTGGTTTGCCTTCAACATATTCCAAGGAATTTAATGGACAACAAACCACACACGCAGCACAACCCATACATTTCTCGTCAGAAACAATTTTTTCCAAGCTTTCTTCAAAGCTTATCTTTTGGATACTCATCGCCTTCCCTCATTAATATCAGCAACATTGTAGTAGGAGCGTTAAAATATTATGGTGAAAATAAAAAACTATGCAATACAAGATTACTTAATTGGAAAAGACAGTGGGAAAGATGGTTCATAAAGAACTTGAATATTTGATCGAGAATGCTTTAAAGACGAGTTCTAAGGAATTTCTTAAAGTGGTTGAAGATGTTCAGTTGTTGTTTAAAGAGAGTGGATGCCTTGGAAGCTTAAAGATTAAAGGTAAACTTGTTATTGTACCTCCAAAAGGCAAAGCCGTTGTCGTTGGTGATGTGCATGGGGATCTGGAAAGCCTTGTTTATGTTTTGCGGGATAGCTGCTTCATAGAGAAAGTTTGTGAAGGGGAAAACATCTTCTTAATTTTTCTTGGGGATTATGGGGATAGGGGTACCTACTCGCCAGAAGTATACTATGTCATATTACGACTTAAAGAGTGGTTTCCAGAGAACGTTATATTACTACGAGGAAATCACGAGGGTCCTAGAGATATCCTCGCTCACCCCCACGATCTTCCAACTCACCTTCAAAGGAAGTTTGGTGAAGAGTGGTCAAACATCTATACAAAACTACTCAAGATTTTCGATCATCTATATAATGCGGTACTGGTTGATGAGAGGTACATTATACTCCATGGTGGTATACCCAGCAAAGCTTCCACAATGGATGACCTAGCTTACGCCCATAAAAAGCATCCACAGGAAAGTCACCTTGAAGAAATACTTTGGAGCGATCCTAAAGAGGACATGAACGGCATCTACTATTCACCTAGGGGAGCTGGAAGGCTATTTGGCGAAGATGTTACAGACAAATTTTTAACAATGTTTAACGCCAAAGCATTAATTCGGGGACATGAACCAAGTAGAGAAGGATTCAAAATAAATCACAATGGAAAAATTCTTACTCTATTCTCAAGGAGAGGTCCCCCATACCACAACAGACATGGAGCCTATTTACTTTTAAACCTCTCTGAGAAGATAAAGAGTGTAAAACAACTTGAGCAGTACATCCACAAGTTTTAACTTATCGATCTACGAAGATACGGTTCTTAATTGGGTTATAGATCCTAAGAAGGTTCCGTCGAGAAGGTATAGTTCTGCGTTATTAATGTCGATACCTTCGGAGCGTAACACTGGACTAATAAACATTTTAGATGTTGCGTTTTTTCCCCTGCTTTTTCTATTCATGGATTTGCCTCCAAGGAACTCATTAAATGATGGCATAATCAAGAGTTGAGTGGATCTCAACTCCACGTCAAAACGATCCCTCAGCGAGTCGACTGGATTTTTTACACCCTTTATTTTTAAGTGTTTTAAAAGGGATCTAGCTAACTCTGCACCGTTACATCTAGCTTTAACCCAGACCTGTCGGGTTATCCGAAAACCCAAAGGATCCCGAACGACAATTATTGGATGAACGTGACCAATGATGAGGTTTTGGCATTCCAAGAGTTCTGGAGCCGGCCACGTATGACCATGAAAAAGCCCAGTGTCCCCAAAAAGAACTACACCATTGGAAGGAAAAATTTCCACACTTTCAGGTAGAAGAGGTGTAAGATTCCCATCATGATTTCCTGGAATAACTTGAACTTCTTGCACCATCTCACCAATTTTTTCAAAGAAATCTGGTATATCACGCCACTCCTCCATTTCAGCTTTTGCGATTGTATGTTTCACATCACCCAAAACTACTAGAGTTGTTGGCTTGTTGTTTTTGATTAATTGTGTTATCTTTTCTAAAATCTTTGGTGTTTGAGACGGAACGTGGATTCCTCTTTCTGCTAGTGCTGCTTCCCAGCCAATGTGGAGATCTACGATAACCATTACCCGCTTAGAACCTCTTCTTAAGAGCAATGCTGAAAACGGTCTTATCGGCATCAAACTACAATGGCTCCTAAACTATAAATCAGAGCTTCTTATCCTGTACATAACAAAAATTACATTGTAAAACTTTTATGTGCTGAGATTAACGTTTTGAGATTAACTAGATATTCACCAATTTTTAGTTAAGTAATTACTAAATTTTACACCTAGGTGACGTAGCGAAGACTTTCAGAAATGGCGCCTATTCGATTTAAATTATTAAGTACAACGTTAATTCGATAAGAACTCTTCATAGTTTGTATCGCTTCATTTAAGATATACTTAGGGCGGAGGAAAAAATTTTGATAATTTTCATGTACCATTTTTTTAATTTCTTTGTATGGTACGGCATCAGGAGAGATTTCAGATACAGAAACACCTGTTTCCCAATATTTTTCTTCATCTAAAACTCCTTTCATTTTAAGTTCGTCCCAAATGTCCATTCCTGGAAAAGCTCCAAGGATGTTGAATTGTGGGATATCTATGTCTATCTTTTGCGGAAATTTAAGGGTGTTCTGGATCTCTTGTCTTGTTTCATTAGGAGCACCAACTATGAACGAACCAACAATAACTTCCATTCCAGCTTTTCTAGCATTTTTAACTGCATTTTTGGTTTGTTCTGGAGTTATTTGTTTAATGTAATAATCTAAAATTCTTTGATTGGCGCTTTCAATTCCAAGATAAAGCATTTTACAACCTGCCTTCACGATTTCTCTCATCATCTCATAAGAACAGTAGTCTACTCGTCCCTCGCAGATCCACTCTATATCTATCTTCTCCTTCCTAATTCTTTGGCAGAGTTCAATCACTCTTTTTTGGTTTAACGTGAAGTTGTCATCTACAAACATAAGTTGTTTATATCCTTCACTTGTTAACAGATGTAACTCATCAAGAATGTTCTCCACAGATCTAGGTCTCCATAAACTGTGAACTAATTTCTGACACCCACAAAAACGACAGCGGTACACGCATCCACGGGAAGAGAGAAAGCCACTATATTTTTTTGGAGCAACAATTATTCCTGCGGTTGTATTATGATATTCTACATCCAACATTTCTCGAATTGGGAATGGGATAGAGTTAATATCCTTAATTAATGGTCTTTCTGGTGTTGAAATAATCCGATTTTTTTTTCTATAGGTTATACCTAAGACGTTTTTTAGATTGCTCCTCTTTTCTAAGCACTTTGCTAATTCAAGGCTAGTGTATTCTCCTTCCCCTCGAACGATCACGTCCACAAAAGGATATTTTTTAAGGATTCTCTCCGCATTGAAGGTTGCATGAAAATTTCCAAAAACTATTGTTGTGTTGGGGTTTTCCTTCTTTACCTCCCTAGCTATTATCGCTGCTGCCCGACCTGAGCTAATTAATGTAGAAAAACCGAGGATGTTGGGGTCTTCCTTCTTAACCCAGTCAAGAGTGTTTTTTATTGGGAGCCCCTCAGCTGCTTGATCCAGGATAGAAACCTCGATTCCATCATTTTTTAAAAATGCAGCTATGTATAATATGCCTAAGGGTGGGCTTGAGCCAATCATCTTCTTTTTTTCAGACATTTGAAGTTCAATGTTGGGACTGGGATTTATGAATGAAACCTTCATCTCTTTGCCCTTTTACACGTTTTTCCTTAGTATGCATTAGCTAAGATAAACTTAATTCTAATTAAAGGATTTAAACAATAAAATAATTCTAAAACGATCAAATATTATCTCACCAAACGCTATTAGCTTAACTTGTTCACTTATTAAAATTTGCTCATTAAACAAATGAGTACTAAATGCAATATAGTCTAGAAGGCATGCATGGCATATGTGAGGAGTTTATCTCAAGACTCCGCATCTCTCTACCCGTTATCGCCCACTCACTACAAAACTCTCCTTCGATGAAATACAAAAGTATTTTACGGATATTAACTTATCATAAACAGTAAGGAGGAGTATAATTAT
>JAGLRI010000094.1 GCA_023136395.1 Candidatus Bathyarchaeota archaeon
TAATCCCGTAGCAGCTGCCCTCATTTTACCCAAGGAATGTAGAGTTACAAATAATAGAGCTGTAAAAAGTAAGAATGTACAAGGATTAACTGAATCTGCGAGTGCAAGCAATGTTATGGATAAAACGAGGTTTATTCCACTCCCTTCCATAAGAAAAAACTCTTCCAAATTAATTTGTACATTGCTTAAAGAGTATATATCATGTTGTGTAAAGACTTTAACATCCTCGTCATGCATCATTAAAGCTTCATCTAAAGTCTCATACGGTGTAATTCCAATTATAATAGCAGTTAATCTGTCATTATGAAAAATCCCTACAAGAGGAGACCCATAAGTTGTCAAAAGTTCATCCTGAGTTAAAAGCTTCAACTTACACGGCGTGCATACTTCGGGTGGTATAATCTCAATTCCTAAAATTGTAAGCATGTTTGTTATCTTAAGGAAGCTCTCCAAAGCATATGAATTATTCAAGTCGTGGAAAATAACTTCTAAATCAGATTTATTTTCAAAATATTCGAGAAGCGTATCTGAAACATTAATAGAAGGTAAGAAGGGAGAGGAAGGTGGAGAATCTGAAAAACCAAAAACATGAACTTCTTTAGGTTTCTGAGCATAGGTAATAGTTGAGAAATTAAATAACAAAACAAGTATTATAAATAAAGCAGGAAAAATTCTTAACGATAAGTTGCGCAATTTCCTATACTTAAGATTCAATTCTATACCCTTAATTTTAAAAAACTGTATTCTTCTATAAAAAAAGGATGAAAAAAACTTATGAATTAGACAACTATATTGTATGTATGCAATTTTTTCAGCTTAACAAGTGTAGTTAATATTCTAATGGAATGGATCCCGGATTCATAAATGATTTTAATTTTCCCCTTTAACGATGATAGTATCTAGAAACAATAGACAGGTTGAAAGGGTGGTAATGTTAATTGAGTCTACTAGACCCTCAGGTAAAATATTATGTCCTAAAGGAGAAATGGTGGGGTTGGGGGAGTGGAGATATTTACGATCAACAAGGAAGCACTATAGGGAACATGCACAGAAGAGTTCTCACCATCAGAGAATTTACAGAAGTTAATGATCGTGACGGATCTCTAGCTTTCACAATTAATCGAAAAATTGTATCAATACGCTCATCATATATGATAAAAGATGCTAAAGAAAATTTTCTAGGTAGAACAAACAAAAAAATATTAACATTGTTTAGACCGAAGCTCTGGTTAGAAGATGAGAAAGGAAAGAAACTTCTTGAAGCCCAAGGAAACTTCTTAGGAAGAGATTTTAAGATCAAAGAGCCCAAAGGGCGACTCGTAGCTCAAGTAGGTAAAAGCGATTTCTTTAAAGACTTAATCTTTGGAGGTATTTTCGATTATTCAGACACTTACGCAGTAAAAATCTTAGATTCAAACTATGATCGAAGAATATTGCTTGGATTTGTAATTGCTATAGATAATAGTGTCCATGATAAAAAGAAATAGCAATATGAAGTTCTGTTGTGATGCGCGCGCATGGTTTATCATATAAAATAGTCTTTCCAAAATCGACATAGTTATGCATGTCTATAGGCGAAGCACAAAGGCTTAACAAAAACCAAAACCCAACATAGTTAATATATGATTTTCCATATATTATCTTCAATTATTCAGTGTATTATTCAACTCAACGGCATTAACGACGGACATAAATGAAATTTGCTGTATTTTTTGACTTTCTAATAATAGTAATGCCGTCGTCTTTCAGCTCGAAGAATTTTTCAAAATTGTCTGCTAACACCCATGCAGGTCCTCGGTGAATTTTTGTTTTTATCACTGATGTTTCAGGGGATACAAAACTCTTGAGTCTCTTATTATGCAGATTGTTGAATGATAACCCTATCCCTTTGGAGAATTTTTTTCCACCAGTAGATTTATAGTATCCTGTTGAACCGAAAGGAGTAGCGACAATAACTCCATCACCAATTAAATCACAATGTTCCTTTCCATTTACAGATATAGAAAATCTGAGAGCGTATACAGGCAATTTAGCACGAATTTGAATTTCATTCAATGCCATCAATCTATTGTTATTAATGTTTGTTTCCAATTTGATTTCGCTTATTATCTTAAATTTACCATCTCTAATCTTAGGTAAGAGATACTTAATTTCGGAGAAAGCATAATCACATTTCCTGCAAATATTTAATTTCTTTACTACGAGTTTTGGAACTTGGGGGAACTCCCTTTCACTAAATAATACTGTTCCATCTCCACCATAAGAAATTATAAAATCTGGGTTTCTTCTAACAATCTCGAAACTATTCTCA
The DNA here is from genome assembly GCA_023136395.1 of Candidatus Bathyarchaeota archaeon. Lineage (GTDB taxonomy): Archaea > Thermoproteota > Bathyarchaeia > Bathyarchaeales > Bathyarchaeaceae > JAGLRI01. The sequence continues at coordinate 2,312 of JAGLRI010000094.1, forward strand.
ATCAAGAGTTTCTTCAATTCTGAAGTATCAATTCTAGAGATTATAAGTACCTTTTCCATCTTCAATTATCATTCTCCATCGTTATAATAGATAAATTTTAAGCACGCATATAGTCAAATTAAAGTATTTTTAACCTGGTTTTTTTGCATCCCTTCCATGGTTGTTGAGACCAAAGCTTCTACAAAGTCAATGGTCTGCTATACTCCTTCAAAGACCAGATAATCCTTTAAAAAATTACTGGGTGGTTACCATACAGAGTCAAATGTTACGGGTAGAATGGGGAAGCGCACACTATTAACTAACGGATTGAAGAATGGAAAAAATGTTTAGTTAAACAACTAACAACAATTGTTTAGAAAACGTTCTTGAGTTCTTGATTGACAGTAGAAGTTTAGATGAGTCGATGAAATGTACGGGTTAATAGTAATTTTAATTGTAGAGATCTTATTTTTTACGACTTACACGTCTTTTAATGTCTTGAAGAATGTTCATGTAATTTATGAATGCGTCGTAAGGAGAATCGTAAGGATTAAAATACTTATGGACATCACCGTCTGCAAACCATTTGGTACACATGTAATAGAAATGATCAGAAGTTTGTAAGAGTCTCCATACATGTAAAAGATTGCGGTTTTTCTGAATTAGCTTTTCAAGTTTAACCATTTCTCGAAAAGCGTATTTTTGCATATCATTTTCAAGCCAAGCCGATGCATCTCTTTGAACGTCAGCCCACGAAATTATTTCTGGAACATCTATGACACCTATAGGCTTATTTGAAGCGATAATCTCCGAGGGTGTTTTAAAATCTAGATTTTCGTGTTTTAAAATTTCGTATGGAAGAGTTTTAAGAAAATCAAAAATTCCTGTTTCCTTCCATTGATGTTCACCAAATGTTTCATAATCCATGAAAATATTGATACAATCACCTTCACAAGCAGATAACCAATTGGCATATTTGTCAGAAGTTAAAGGATGTTCTTTCCATCCTTTATCCGAAAATCTGAATCCAATGTCATCACTTAGTTTATAATTTCTTAGAAGAGCCACAGTTTTTTCACAGCCTTTAGGTCTATACAGGTAGTTGGGAGAATGCCAGCTCAATATTTTTTCGTGGCCCTCGGTTATTATGCCAGCATAACCCAGATTTTCTATTATTTTTGCAATATCGTTTGAATACATCGCTTCTGAATTTCTGAAAATCGTTGCCCGTCGATTGAAAAGTTTTGTTATTAAAGAATTATGAAGCGCTATTTGTTCTTTAAATTCTTCTGTAGAAAATAAAGCGGCTAACGAATGATAATAAGTTTCACTTAAAAACTCTACATTTCCAGTATTGGATAGCTGCTTAAAAGATCCTAGTACTTCAGGAGAATACTTTAAACATTGTTCTAGAAATACGCCGGTTAAACTGAATGCAATTCTAAATTTTTTTCCAATATCGTCGATTAAATCAAGAAGTGATTGATTTGTTGGAAGGTAACATTTTTTCGCGACTCTTTCAAAAATCTTTTTATTTGTATAATCGTCAAAATACGGAATATTTTCAGAAAATATGGTGAATTTGTTTAATCTAATAGGCTGATGAACCTGAAAATAAAAACAGACGGATGGCACTAAAAACGCCTATACACTTCTATTGTCTGTTCAGCAACTCCGTCCCAGCTAAGATTTTCAAGTTCTTTAAAAGCGTTTTTTCTCATACAATCTCTCAAGACACTGTATCTTAAAACACCAATTATTTTATTAGCTATATCAGAAGTGTTCCAATAGTCAATTTTAAAACAATGATGAATTCTTTCGGTCACCCCCGCATTTTTAGAAACAATTACAGGAGTTCCTGAGGCTATTGCTTCAAGTGCGGTGATACCGAAAGGCTCCGCTACCGATGTCATAACGTAAACATCGGCTATTTCGTAAGCACGAATGAGTTCTTCTTCTGATAGATATCCTGTAAATACAACATGATCCATAATCCCCAAGTCAAAAGTTTCTCTTATTAATCCCGGTAATTTTTCACCCTGACCACTAACTACAAACAAGACATCCGATTTTTTTTCTAATACCTTTTTAGCAGCTTGCAGAAAAAAAGAAGGCCCTTTCTGAGTTGTTAGTCTTCCCAAAAACAAAACAATATTTTTATGCCCTTTTTTGGTAATACCAAAAAATTTTGAGCGGTTTATACCGTTATATATTACCCTTATCGTTCTTTCGTCGGCCTCGTAGTTTCGTATCAACTGTTTTTTAATGTTCTTACTTACCGCGATAATCGAGTCTGCTTTATCAATCCCCTTTTTTTCTATATCAATGATTTTACGGGAAGGATAGATGTTGATCGTTCTGTCGTATTCCGTTGAATGAACAGTAAATACAAGAGGTTTACCTGTTCTCTTTTTCAATTCAATACCCGCAGGGATAGTTATCCAATCATGACAGTGAATTAAATCAAAGTTTTTAGTAAGTGCCAAAGCAACACATTTTTTATTGTAGGTTTCGACTTCATCGAGAAAGTTCCATCCATATCCTTTTTCAAAGGAAGTTTTTGGATTATATGGATTTGATAATGCCATACCAACATCCGTTATCTCTACGTTTTGAAGATTATGTTTAACAGTTTCTGATCTTTTTGGAATAAAAAGAAGAACGCGAACCCCATTTATGCCCAGATTCCTAACAAGTTCATAGCAATGAGTTCCGAGACCACCTGTCTTAGCTGGAGGAAACTCCCAGCCTAAAATAAGTACTCGCATAAAATCACCGGTGAAGATAACGGAGTCTTTTTTTTATATTCTAAACTTATTCTATACCCTTAAAGAGATATTACTGTGGCACAACAGTAACACGTTGATATATATATCTAATGAACATCCTCATAAATATTTAGTAATTATTGAAGAAACGATTATCTGTAACTATCCAAGCAAGTTCTATTCCTTTCAGTATCGGAGTTTTTAATCTCAAAGAAACAGATTAATTTATCTGCTCACTGTTACTGTCGGATAACAGTCACACAAATTTAAAAAGTTCTCTTTCTTATCACTGTATTGTGTGTAGTATGAAGGAATACGATTTGATATCGATAGGCACAGGTTCAGCGATGAATAT
>JAGLRI010000095.1 GCA_023136395.1 Candidatus Bathyarchaeota archaeon
GGCGGATGGCTACGGCAACTCGCGCGTTGTGAAGTTCGACAAGGACGGCAAGTTTCTGCTGACATGGGGTCAGAAGGGCAACTCAGAGAGTCCTGTGACTGGAGCTACAGAGAAGGTGGATACGCGACCCGGCTACTTCAACACGGTGCACGGCATTGCCGTTGACGCCAAGCGACGTGTATATGTTGGAGATCGAGGGAATCGTCGGATACAGGTTTTCGACGAGAACGGGAAGTTCCTTGACCAGTGGACGGTTGGTCCTGTGCCCGCGCACAGCTACAGCATCTTCATGGCAGCCGATCAGACTCTCTGGAGCTTAGACTCCGGGACCATGCGGATCGTACAGTGGGATCTGACTGGAAAATATATGTATGGTATGGGCTATTTGGGCGACCCTCCGGGTGGGCTGTTTGGTCCGCATCAGATGAGTGTGGACCAGGAGGGCAACCTGTACATTGCCCAGGTATCCAACGGGTACACGGCGAAGTGGCGGCCGATGAAGGGTGCGAACCCGGCGACGCTCGTCGAGAAGCCTTTCGGATTTCCCTGGGCCACGTGAGGTGCACTAGCTAGCTAATTCCTCCCGTGTGAGAAGAACAATGCATGCATTACTATCAAAAATTAATTCCTATTCATACTTTCATCAATGTAGCTTTTATTATAACAGAAATAAACGTTGAGACTATGATAAACCATAAAGCAGAATTTCCTGTTGTTCTAAGAATAAAGATGTGATAAAATGGGGAATGATATAAAAATTGGAATTGTTGGATATGGCAATGTCGGAAAGGGCGTTGAATCAGTCATAGAACAAAATCCTGATATGTTTTTAGAAGCGATTTTAACAAGAAGAAATCCTGATGATTTAGTAATTAAGTCAACTGCTAAAGTTTTGCATGTTTCCGAAGTGGATGAATGTTTAAATAAAATTGATGTTGCGATTCTTTGTGGTGGGTCTGCAACTGATCTTCCACTACAAGGCCCAAAATTTGCTTCAATGTTTAACACAGTAGATAGTTATGATACTCATGCTAAAATCCCTGAATATTTTCTTTCTGTTGACAAAGCTGCAAGGAAAGCCGAAAAGACAAGCATAATCTCTACAGGATGGGATCCCGGTTTATTTTCTTTATTACGGGTTATTGGAGAAGCGGTATTACCTAAAGGAAAAAGTTACACTTTTTGGGGCCCTGGTGTAAGTCAAGGGCATTCCGATGCCATAAGGAGAGTAAAAGGAGTTAAGGATGCCAGACAATACACAATGCCAATTGATGCTGCTTTGAGAAGAGTTAGGTTGGGAGAGAATCCTAAATTAACAACAAGAGAAAAACATTGGAGAGATTGCTATGTTATTCCAGAAGAAGGAGCAGACACGGAAAAGATAGTAAAAGAGATAATAAGAATGCCGAATTATTTTGCAGATTATGACACAAAAGTTGCTTTCATTTCAGAAAAAGAAATGATGGAAAAGCACTCCGAAATGCCCCATGGAGGATTTGTATTAAGGAGCGGCATCACCGGAGGAGATAATAAACAAGTGATGGAGTTTTCATTGAAGTTAGATTGCAATCCAGAATTCACTGCAAACGTAATGGTAGCATGTGCAAGAGCAGCATACAGATTAAATAAAGAGGGCCAAATTGGTGCAAAAACTATTTTTGAAATTTCCCCAAGCTATTTATCAATTAGATCTCTTGACGAACTAAGAAAAGCACTATTATAAAGTTTAGAGAAATTGTTACTACTTCTAATCATGTAGGCATAAAATCTGCGTTCACCCAATCCTCATTACAAGCTAGCTTAAATTTATTTATAATCCAACTGCAGGCGTAAATTGATCTACAAACTTGTTATAATAGTCTACTGGATCATAACTTGGAATGAATTTAAATAAATGTTCTAGTCCACAATCACAAAGGGCATTTGCTTCTTTCTTGTTTTTATTAACTCTAATCTTTAAATTCTCTTTTTTACATTTCGGACAGAAATATGGTCCAAATAATATTTTTTTGCTCCTAATCTTAAATTCTCGTATTTTCCAATCTGGAATTCTATAATGAGTTTTTCGAGGAGACATTCGTTTAACCGCTTCCTTTAGCATACAAAATATACTCAGATTTAAATCTTGTTTCCCCTAATTTCTTGCTATTTTTAACAATACCTCTCTATCTAATGAGAATTGACTTTTTAACATATATTAGCTAGCTATCTCCCTTTTCGAAAAGTTTTACAAGGTAATAATGATCGCTACTACGATGTAGATTGTTCCCGTGCCTAAAAGAACTAATCCACTTATTAATGCAGGAGACTTTTGAGTTTCTCTTTGGAGCAATTTCCAGTTTAAAATCGATTTTGCATAATCTGCTTTAAAAAATCCAGGTACTACCATTTTGGATAGATCAACTCCAGCAATATATATACCAACAATGAGGAACATTGCTCCCTCAATGAATAGAAGGTCACTTAAGACATATTGTATCGGTTTATATCTCAAAAGTTGAAACATATCTTTTAGAACTGGAAAATAATTATTTGCAAAAGCAACATCAAAAACTATTGTAGCTGAAATGAAGAGACGAAGGATAAACAAATAATTTTTGCTCTTCACGTATTTTTCCCTTATTAAATTAGTTATTGAATCAAATTATATTAAAATTGTGTCATGTTTCTGAGAAAACATCTTAGAATGAGTATCAGGTGTGAGATTTCGTCTCATCTGTTAAGAATTGTTTAAAACCAAAATGAATCCTTTCTAGTTTTTGGATTTCTTCAAGACTAAACCATTTTGCTTCGGCTAATTCCGAAGAACTTTTGATTTCGGAGGATAAAGGAGTGCATAAATAATTAGTTAACATGTCACCAGTGTATGGGTCTATATGCTCTACAAGCTTCCTTACTATTTTAATTCTTAAACTGATCTCTTCAGTCATTTCACGTTTCAACGCTTCTTTCAAACTTTCTTCTCGTTCTTGTCTTCCACATGAAAGAGCTAGCTAGCATGAACGTTACATGCCTGCGCGCGTGCATATATGCTTATATATTGAATTATCTTTTTTCAGTGTGAATGCGGTTAATAACATGACTTGTTGTTCTAAAGCCCACGAACAGTTTGACAGATTTGCTAACGGAGACGTGCAGGTAGGAGAACTACCCGGACAGACACTCATTAGTGGAAAGGTGGCATGGTATGTTTTTCAAGGACCTTATAGCGAATTAGGTTCCAGAGCGTTCCCTACTTTCTGGAAGAAATGCGATGAAGCCAAATTGGATATGAGTGGTCCACCCGGTGACGTATATGTATGCAATCCAGTATGCCACGAAGAAGACAAGCAAGCAAAGCTTTTAACTATCATCTGGTGTCCCCTCAAATAACTTCATTAAGCGAGACTTAGCTAGCTCTTGTACAATAGAAAGCGGGTTGTTTGACCAGTATGCTAATCAGATCATTGAGATTCATTTAGAACGGTGTGATAATCTCCGAGATGCATACATACCACAAGAAAATACTATCAACTGCTGTTGCTATCTGACTCATCGTTGAGGGTATGATTAAAGAAAAAAAGCCGGTATGTACAGCTAATTTTAGGTTTAAAAAAATAAAGGTATTACTAAAACTGATAAAAAACATTCATAAGATAAAGTACGGTCAGATGAAGAGGGTAATATATATAAAAAAAATATTTTCTCCATACAGGATACTTCTCTTTTTGGTTGACCTCTCGTTGTATCTTCAACGAGCCATTCTTGTATAACAGGATAATCGGAAGTGCACAAAGAGAGAATAATTGTGTTGGCCCTAACGGCATGAATAACATGCTAAGTACAAGTATGGAGATAACGCCATACTTTGTATAATTATCTAGAACATCCAGGCAAATGATCAATAGGATACCATAAAAACTATAATCAAAGTTAAGAAATAGTGCAGCCAGCACAGGTAGTACCGTCAGGATTGACCTTTTTTTAAATAAATGGATTGCTAGAACGCCGAAGGAGAGGGTAAAGAAGATATTGAATCCCTCATAAGGTTTTATTCCTGAGGCAAGGTAAAAGGGAACTTGCGAGATAAGAGCGAACAAGAAGAGTCGTGTAAAGTAGTGTCTCACGTTTCTCGTATTTTTTACTCCTAAAACCAATAAATAACTAAATAGGGGGAACGATAGTCTCCCGATGATTCGGAGAAATGTATACTCAGGATAAATCACAACCCCGATGTGATCTATTGTCATGGTTAGTACTGCGATCCATTTTAAGAGTTCTCTACCTTCATCAAATCGTCCTGTCGTTTTGTCTTCTAAAGACAATGAAGTTGTCTCGATGTCCACCGATGAACCGCCTTCTTTTACATCAATTTTTTGTCAATTCTCTGTTGCCAATTTATTTTCAAAACCTTGGGCATATTTTTTATGAATTTGAGGTACTTACTTCATGCGAATATAGATATGTTGAAAGCGATCATAGAAGCGTAGGGATTAAATCTAAATAAAATCCTCGTAAAAACCTCAGTAAAGCCCTATATAGACCAGTAGCGGATTCAGAACAACAGTAGATGCAAGTAATAAACCAAGCCAGAGATGTATAGCTAGCTAACTTGGGTAAGCGAATAAATCCCTTTTCTAGTTTTTTTTTATTCATCTTTATCATAGTTTACAATTTATTTCTATAACTTTTCGTTAAAAAAAGGTTATATATTTAATGCCTGCGTACATATTACAATTTATCTGCTAGAAGGTAAGAAGTAATGGTTAAAATCATTAAGGTAGCCGAAACACCTTTAGTAACTCAAGAAAATAGTGAGAGGATAAGTCTCGTTAACGAGGAGATGGGAGCTAAAAATTTCAGCCTTAGTCTCCTTACTGTAAAGCCTAATACTCCACCTGTCACAGCATATCATTCTCATAAGAAACAGGAAAACGGCTTCTTCATAATACGAGGCAAAGCCAAAATGATAGTTGAAGGTGAGGAATACATTGTAGAGCCGATGACCATGGTTTTTGCTTCTCCGGGAGAGAAACATCAAGTTATCAACATTGGGAAATCAAACCTCGAAATAATGGCAATACACGCTCCGGTACGGGATGATTAAAGGCAGAAGTAAATTTGACACATCCAAAACCCAGATACACCACAACCATATCGATAGTAAATCTAGCTATCTAGCAACAATGTCTAAATTCCATGAAGAGTCAACAGGATGCACGCTATACTAGCCATAAAAATTTAGGAAACCTTGAACAATAATTCTTAGCCAGCTAGATACAGACTTGGTCTCCAAGAATTGTAGTAGCGTGGGTTGAACCAATAACTTCTCTCAGGGTTTAAGTGAGTTGATGAATCAGGAGCAAACAGAAGCTATTTGTCCTCTGGTAATGTATCAAATTCTTTTTGCTTCCTATCTATCCACTCTTTCATG
>JAGLRI010000096.1 GCA_023136395.1 Candidatus Bathyarchaeota archaeon
CGCATTAACCAGGACCAAATCCAGAGGAAGACCATCTTCTCGTAGCGTTCCCAGCTTTCCTTTATCAGTTTCTCGTCACCTAATATTTTTAGTATTTCCTTCCTCTTTTTCTTCCAAGGCGTGTAGATGGACACTTTAACTTACCTCCTGTAGACCCCGTATTTAGCTGTAAACCGAGTCATGGCAACGACGTTTTCTAGTTTTGCACCATCAGGGATGCCTACCGCACCATCCATAAAGAATCCGCCTCCTTCACCCACTATGTCAATGAGCTTCTTACAATACTCCTCAACTTGTCGGGGAGTACCTAATTCCAGTAGCGTGGCTGGCACATTTCCCTGCAAGCATACATTATCTCCTACAAGCTCTTTTGCTTTGAATATGTCTGCGAGGTCAATGTGAAGAACGACCTTTCCCTTCGGAACTTCTCTCCAGAATTTCATGTTCATTGTCCAATCTCCCTCTGCAAATGGACGACAGATGAAGCCGTCTGCGGCTAGTCGATGGATTACCTCCTTCAGAGTCGGCCAGTAGAATGTTTCAAACTGCTTCATGGACATAAAAGGTACACATCCGCGGTGGAGAGGCATGAAGACCTGCGGTTTCAATCCATTACGAGCCGATTCGTCCTTACCGCGTAAGGTGTGCGGTAGCTCTGCATACATTACGCAGTAGGGCACCAACGCCTCGCAAGCCTCTACGACTTTTTCAGGCCGTCTATACAAGTCTAAGCTCAATTCACGCATGCCCCTTAAGGTGTCGGAGAGGACGTCGAAAGGAGCCTTAGTCATACCACCTCCAGCTATGGGCATGCCGAAATCTTCTTCCCATTTTTTGAGTTTTTCATCCCAAAAAGCGCTATGGTCGATGTTAGCGAAGATTCCCTTCATCATCGCTATTTTTGCACGTGTTGGACCCTTCTCCCACTCCTCCTTGAAGATTCGAGGAAAATATTTAGTTACCAAGAACTCTGTAGGATTTTCTATCAAGAGGTCGTATTCCTCCACTTCCATATGACACTCTTCAACAAATTGGAAGGATACGTCAGGTGATAATTCTCTTCCAGGTAGTTTGTATAAGACCTGACCGGTTGCATCAAAGGCTGGTGCCGGCCATATAACTAAGGCTCCAATTGAATCCCACTCTGGGAAGGCTTCCATTAATTTTTCAACTATCTCTGCATGTTTCGCATAGTTGTACATCAGCTCTTGGACGGTAACACCTCCGTAACGGGCCACAAAACCCGGGGTGCCGCTTACACTCGGTTCGATGGGTACGCGGTCAGGTGTTTTGAGATTGATTGCTGCGGTTAAGCGTACCACTCTCTCTTTGTATAGTTCTTCCGGACTCTTCTTCATTTTTAAGCTCCTATTCACTCCTTACACGCGCGTCCGTATTCCTCACTTATTAAAATGTCATTGAAACTTCTTAAAAATACTGTTAAAATAATCTTTTTTTGCATGCATGTACTTTAGATTTAAGAATATTTGTGAATTAGTTGTTCAAGGGCATCTTTCCATTCACGTAAGTGATTAATAAGCCACGCTGCGGAATCATTCTGATTCTCCTCATTCTTAAAATACACTTTTAACAACTTTTTGAATCGGGTTTTTGTGAGGTGTGAGGTAGGTGTGTCTATTCTCTGAATGGAATTTATCGGAATGTGTAATATTTTTTGGGACTCCACATTTCAAAGTATAATTCCTTTTCTGTAAGCACTAACACTCCATTCCCACGTACTTGTCCCAATCCGAGAGATTCTTGCCCGAAAAAGTTTGCACTTCCAAAAGCCCCTAACACTGTTTCATCTTTAAATTTCTCCATCACTTCGTTAATTCGGTGTTCAAACCTCTTACCGATTCGTTCAGAGAACTTTTTCAAGCCTAAGACCTACAATTTGTTTGGTTGATATAGGATAAAAATACTTTGACTCTCAGAGATTATCAAACCGTTCTGAATTAATCTCAACAATATGCATGTATGAATTGAAGTTTTGAAAACTCCCTGGAATAAGATATGAATAGATATAAAAAAAAGGTGGTTAATTTTTACATACTCTCCTATTAGATGTGTTAAGTGGTTTCAGGAAAAAAACTGGTAATGAAGAGAGAATTTACTCAAACAGGTACTTGATCAACGGGTACACCACATAAACACCGTATAATGCTTATCATACACCAAGCAAGCTTATCCCATCTGATACAAAATAAGAAACTAATTAGGCGGTCCAGTAAATAACTAAGCATATATTTTCACCTCCATTTCTGCGATTTATGCTTCTATGGATAATTTTTAAATAATAAAATTATGAAATGAAATTCTATTGGTTTCTAATATTAAAAATTAATAACCGATAGGTACTACCATTCATGCGAGCTTTATACGTAATTAATTTAGGTATAGATTTGGGTTTGATTCTGAAAAACTCTTTAATACTCCTCATTTCAATAGAAAAGAAAAACAAAAAAAGGTTTGAAAAATGGGTAGAAAAAGTAAAGCCGTGACCCTGTTATCATTAGTAACTGCATGCATGTAGGGGATTGAAATATGTCTGCATTGAACATGGCGTTAAAGAGTTTGGGTAGAAGAAAGCTCAGGACTGCCTTGACAGTGTCCGGTATAGTTGTTGGAATAGCTATGACCCTTGTCTTCCTCTCTCTCGTAGCTGGAATGGATATTCAGGCAGCTCAGATGGTTCGAGCTATAGGAGGAGCTGACATAACCGTCGTTAATGCGACTAGGATGACGAGGCAACAATTCCAACAGGGCATAATCAATACTCTAGATGAGTCTCTGGTAACTATCATAGAGGGGGTGAATGGTGTTTATGATACCTCATTACAGCTTTCCCTTAGAATGTTTGTAAACAGTACGGGAGTACCCATCAATGGCATTGACCCATCAACCTATTCTGTAGTAACGGGAGGCTTGAATGTTATTAACGGTTCTTCTTTGTCTGAGGGTTCTGAAAAAGAGGTTGTGCTTGGAAAAATTTTTGCAGACTCTTTGAATGCAACTATTGGCGGTAACGTAATTGTCAGTTCTGCCCAGCAAGACGGTGAATCGTATGAGATTATCGGAATCTACGAGACCGGCATTGCTTTACAAGATAGAGGTTGTTACATTACTCTAGATGAAGTCCAAAACATGTCAAACAAGGAAAATCTCATCACAGCTATACTAGTGAAGTGTGTAGACCCGAACGAGGTTCCTACTATTCGTGAAACGATTGCCAGTTTATTACCGGACGCAAGAATTGTTTCTCCAAGCGCTGCCATTCAACAAGTATCGAACTTGCTGAATACAGTGCGTATGTTCCTCTTCTCTATAGGTCTCATAGCTCTCATGGCTGGTGGTTTCGGTGTCATAAACACCATGATAACTTCGATATCAGAAAGAACGAGGGAAATAGGAACCCTAAAAGCCATAGGAGCAAAAGACCAGCAGATCCTGAAGATATTCATGTCCGAAGCTCTTCTGCTCGGATTGATCGGCGGAGGAGTAGGAGTCTCTATCGGAATTATCTTTTCCATACTCTTCCCAATGTTTTCAGGAGGTCTGTCTGGACTCACTATTCCCGGAATAGGGGGTCGTCTCCCCGGTGGAGGCTCGGGATTCCCAGGGGGTGTTTCCATATCACCAGCGATTCTTCCATCGAACATTCTCCTGTGCTTCTCTTTGGGTATCGTTGTTGGAGTATTAGCTGGTTTTTATCCCGCGTGGCGTGCAGCGAGAATGAGACCTGTGGAGGCGCTGAGACATGTCTGAAACAATAGTTCAAACTAATAAATTAGTCAAGAAGTACAGAAGAGGTAAAATCGAGATCTATGCTTTGAACGGCGTTGACTTCGAGGCTTTGAGAGGAGAAATTGTGGGCGTCGTGGGTCCATCCGGATCAGGGAAGACGACTCTCCTTAACATGATAGGTGGCTTGGACAAACCGACCGGGGGAACAGTTGTAGTGGATGGCAGAGACCTCACGAAACTCGACGCAGGAGAATTAGCAGACTTTAGGCTGAAGAAGATAGGATTCATCTTCCAATTCTATAACCTGCTTCCAATCTACACGGCTTTGGAGAATGTTGAGGTACCCCTGAGCTTTGCAAAGGTTCCAAAAGAAGAGAGGGAGGAAAGAGCCTTCGAGCTACTCCGACTAGTTGGATTGGAAACAAGAGTAGACCACAAACCTGACGAGTTGAGTGGCGGAGAACAGCAAAGAGTTGCCATAGCCCGGGCTCTGGCGAATCGTCCTTCAATCATATTAGCCGATGAACCAACAGGAGACTTAGACTCCGAATCAGCCATAAGCCTCATGAAGCTCATAAGAAAGTTAAAAGAACAACACAATCAAACCTTCATAAATGTAACGCACGATCCCCTCGTGGTTCAAGAATGCACCAAGGTTTACACCATCAGAGACGGAAGGATCCAACTAAACGAGAAGACATAAAAAAAATTGCACGCGCATTAGTTAGTGCGTACTGAAGGCACAAATCTTCTAAGCCTTTGAAGCGATTCTAACCGTTTCTTATTTCCCACGTTTGCGTTTTCAATGGCTTCCTTCAATACTCGGATCGAGTCGTCCATCGCCTTTCTGTCAACGGGGAAGGGTACACCATCCTTTCCCCCGTAAGCAAAGGAGTATTTGACGGGATCCTTCCAACTCGGTTTTTCACAATATATTAATTCAGAGATCAATGCAAGTCCCCTCACTGTAGCGGGTCCTACTCCTCTTATGCTAAGAAGCTCCTCAAAATCTCTAGGTTGAAACTCGTATGCCTGCTTCAAAGCTTTCCAGTTAATCACAGAGGGCATGAAGAGATAATCGGTTACTGGCTCAGTCCAGGGCCCATTGGAGAAGCGAGGTAACCACTCTTCCAATGAACTCTGATATGATGGCTGGATTGACCTCAACATGCCTGCAATCTTTTTTGGAGGTTCTTTAGCGATGTCAACTGACACTTTCCTACAACCCTCACTTTCTCGAGCCGTCATATTCAAAGCAGCTGTTTTCACTCTGTCACCCAATATTGCCGTGTGCGGCTCGACAACAAAAGTCTCCACCTTCTCGGATAACCAATGATATCTACGCGCACTCTTCTCTTTAGCACTCATACCTTGTTGGATCACAGCCCAATTGCCATCTTCCGTCAGGAAGAATACATGATGGTAAAGGGAGTATCCATCTTGAACCGCAGCGTTGTCTACCTTAGCACTCATTTTACTTGAACGTTTCAAAACGTCAATTTTCTTGCTAGAAAACCCAAAATCCTCACCCACGGCAGCTATCTCTGAAGGCGTCTTCAAAGAAGCCTTCCCTTTTCCTCCACACACCGCAAGCCCAAACTCTTCACGATTAATGGCCTCTTTTAGGACACCCGTCAATACAGTTGTTACAC
>JAGLRI010000097.1 GCA_023136395.1 Candidatus Bathyarchaeota archaeon
CGTGTTGCTTTCAGTATCTGCCGATACGCTATGGCTGGTCCACATCCTGCGCATGCTCGATGTCCCGGCATCAAGAGTTCGCTTTTTTCAGCTAAGTCCTTTATTGGAAATTCCCATTCTAAAGCCATTCTTCCGCCTCCATTTATTCTCTTAATCCTAAGAAACGCACCGGATTTTCAACCCTTTTTATTTTGAGGATTTTTTCTAGATCCTCATAGATTTCGTATAAGAGGCTTGGGGGCATGTCCCTTCCTCCCAGTCCGTATATGTAATTGGTTATGTATGGACGTTCTGGGACTTCATATAATGTGTGACGTATCTCGTGGAATATTGGTCCTCCCTGAGATCCAAAACTGTGACTTCGATCCATTACTGCTATGGCTTTTACGTTTCCCAACGCCTTGATCACGTCCTGTGTTGGGAACGGTCGGTATGTGCGTATGCGGAGCAATCCGGCTTTCGTTCCCCTAGCGCGAAGCTGATCCACCACTGTTTTAACTGTCCCAGCTGTTGATCCTATACATATAATTGCTATATCCGCGTCTTCTAGATGGTAAGATTCGATAAGCCCGTTCCCATACCTTCGCCCACTTATTTCTGCAAATTTGTTATGTACTTTTTTGATAATTTGTGTTGATTCCTGTATCGCTTCTTCCTGTTGTCTTTTCTGTTCGAGGTAGAAGTTTGGTAAACTGACAGGACCCATTGTTATTGGATTTTCTGGGTCTAGTTTAAACGGCACCAGCTTTCCTTCATGGTTTCTTACTAGAGGTATTTGCCTTGTTCCAACGAATTTTTGAACGACTTCGTTTGATAATACACAAATATTTTCTAACGTATGACTGAGAATAAAACCATCTAACATTACCATCGCAGGTAGAAGTATACTTGGATCCTCGGCTATTTGAAATGCTTGTATGATGGAGTCGTATGCTTCCTGTGAATTTTCAACGTAGATTTGTATCCAGCACGCATCTCGTTCTACCATACTGTCTGTATGGTCGCAGTGTATGTTTAAAGGTGCAGATAGGGCCCGGTTTACTATCGCCATCACAACTGGTACTCTGCAGCCTGATGTTACGTATAAAATTTCATGCATCAAGGCTAGACCCGCGGATCCTGATGAGGTGAATGTTCTCACACCCATGGCTGCAGCAGTTAAGCAAGCTGTTATGGCGCTGTGTTCGGACTCTGTACACACAAATTCCGTATCCATTTCTCCGTTATTTACATAATCGCTAATTCTTTCAACAATTATGGTTTGAGGAGTTATCGGATACGCCGCTATTACATCTACATCTGATTGTTTCACGGCATACGCTATCGCCTCGTCCCCACTTAAAGCAAGCATTTCTTGTTTAGTTATTGTCGCCATTTTGTATCTCGTCTCCTTTATTCAAGCACCATTCTAATTGCTTTTCGCTGACACTCGTTGGCACATATACCGCAACCCTTGCAGTAATTATAATCAACCTCAATCTTTTCTTCTTCAGGTTTCCATGTGATGGATCCGTCTGGACAATAAATAAAGCACATTAAGCAGTTATTGCAATTATCTTGATCCACTACCGGCTTGAATGTTCTCCAGTCTCCCGTAATGTACTCAGTTGACGGTAACCAGCACACACCAGCGATTGAGATCTCTTTCCAACCTTTCTCCTTGGAAGTCATTCTGGTGTCACCTTCCTATATGCCACGTTTAACACTTCCACGTTTCTCTCGGCAATTTTTAATGGAAACCTTTCTTTTATGGCTTTTTCTAAGCTTCTTAGGTCAACGATTCCTGTTGCACTAGTTACCGCTCCAAGCATCGCGGTGTTAGTAATTGGCCTCCCCAATATTTTAACTGCAATTTCTGTTGCGGGGATAGTCCACAATTTATGTCCAATAAGTTTTAATTGCTCTCGGATTTCTCCCGGGCTCTCCCTAGTGTTGATAACGAGGACACCATCTTCTGGAAGACCTTCAGCTACTGGAACCGTCTTCGCTAGATTTGAGTCGAGAACTACAACCACGTCTGGTGTATAGATGTTGCAATGCATTTTAATTGGATTGTCACTGATTCTCGTGAAAGCTCGCATAGGAGCTCCCATGCGCTCTGGTCCGAAATCTGGAAATGACTGAATATACTTTCCTGCATGTATAGCAGCTTTAGCAAGAAGTTCGCTTGCTGTCCACGCTCCTTGTCCACCTCTACCGTGCCACCTAATCTCCTGCAGTACCACCTTTACTTTCCCTTCTTTAGATCTTCTTCAAATAGAATTTTGTTTTTGATTTATATTTAATTATGTTATAAATATAAATTAAAATATATTATAAGTACTATCAAACGAAATCCCTCTTTAAATAGCTTTTAAACACATATATAATATTGTTGTTTATTATTGTTACAAATCAAATAAATACAAAAACATTATTTTAAATTTGTAACAACAGTTGTTACGAAAACACAACTCGGTCTTAAAAATCCTATAACCACTAAAGTAAGAGTATTAAAATTCCCTCGAAATCCTACAACGTAATTTTGAATTAGGAACAATTTGGAATGCATGAACTGGAAAATATAAATCCAAACTAAAAAATATAACCCTTACGTGATACGAGTCATGGAGATTCAATTAAGTCATTCAATCACACCCTTCAATTTAGATCATACCCTAAGCTGTGGTCAGGTTTTTAGATGGGAGAAAATGGACAATCAGTGGTTTGGTGTTGTACAAGAAAATGTGATTAAAATCAGGCATGATGGCAATAAACTTTTTTTTCAGACATTTCCTGAAAAAATGGAGATCAATTTTATAAAGAGATATTTTGGACTGGACAATGATCTACCTCACATTCTCTTTCATATAAATAAGGATGAACACATAAAGAGAGCCATTCAAAATCTCTATGGATTGAGAATTGTTCGGCAAGAAGCCTGGGAGTGCCTAATCTCATACATCTGTGCAACTAACAAGAACATTTTGGCTATCAAGAACATGATTCTTAACTTATCTAAAAGATTTGGAAAAAAAATATTTTTTGAGGGTCGTGATTTCTACACATTCCCTAAGCCTAGTAAATTAGCTGAAGCTGGTCTTGATGAAATAAGAAAATGCAAACTAGGGTTCAGAGCAGAACGGGTCTTAGACGCCTCTAGAATAATATGCAAGAAAGAATTTGATTTGGAAGCCATTCGGACAAAAGATTATACAAAAGCCAAACATGAATTAATGTCATTATCAGGTGTAGGGCATAAGGTTGCCGATTGCGTTCTACTGTTCTCTATGGATAAGTTTGAAGCTTTTCCTGTTGACGTCTGGGTAAAGCGAATAATTATGGGATTATATCACAATTTTTTTGAACGGTCCTTTATTGAAAAAGTTTTGAGGAGTAGTTCAATTACATCTCAAGATTATATGAAAATTAACTCCTTTGGTAGAGAATATTTTGGGGACTATGCTGGTTATGCCCAAGAATATTTATTCCATTTCAAACGAATTCAACAACGGTAATGTCTCGGAAAAGATGACGGAATAAATTTAGTCGATGTTAAAAAACTATTATGTATCTTAGTTTTTCGTGGAGAATCAAGTAGAAATTGATAATTATTAACTCTTGAGATTTTTAGCTAAAGCTTAAAAGGAACCTATGCTCCGTACAGTGATTGATTTGATCTCTGGAGGATAAAAACGTATGTCTGAGTCAGATAAAAGCAAACCAGAAGAATCCCGTAAGCCGACAGAAAATATTATGTATATTGGAACTAAACCCCCCATGAGCTATGTCATGGCGACCCTATCTTCATTAAATAATCAAGATAGCAATCAACTCGTCTTCAAAGCTCGAGGTAGAGCCATTTCAATAGCAGTTGATGTAGTCGAAATTACTCGCCGTCGCTTTATGAGAGATAAACTCGCAGTTAAAGACATAAAGATAGGCACCGAACAAGTCGGCGAAGCAGGTGACACTCGAAACGTTTCAACGATTGAAATAACAGTTGAACGCACGGATTAACGTTAAACCGAAATAATATCCTCTCACTAACATAAAATTTTTGACCGAAAGGCATTATACAGAAGTTATAATGCTATTAACATTGAAAAACAAAAGTGTTATTAGTTTTAGAACCTCAAAAAAAGGGAGAAAGCTTCCTTTTTTAATCGTTGATGATTGGGTCTATCCCTTAACTGTGATTTCTTTGATAACCCCTGCAGCAACAGTTGTTCCCATATCGCGTATTGCAAATCTTCCAAGTTCTGGAAAGTCAGTGTATGATTCGACAGAGATTGGTTGAAGCGGTTTAAATCGAACAATTGCACCGTCATGGGTCTTAAGAAAAGCTGGCTTTTCCTCAACAACTTGTCCTGTTCTAGGATCAAGTTTGCTGATCAACTCGGCGAATTGACACGACACTTGGGTTGTGTGGGCATGTAGCACTGGGGAATATCCTGCAGCGATGGCTGTTGGATGATGAATAATAAATATTTGTCCAATGAATTCCTTGACAACTGTTGGTGGTTTGCTGGTATGTCCACCTACATCTCCTCTTCGAATGTCTTCCCTACTTATGCCTCGAACGTTAAAACCAATATTATCTCCTGGTTCAGCTTTCTGAATATTAACGTGATGTGTTTCTATTGATTTTACCTCTCCCGTAGCATTAGAGGGCTTAAAAACGATTGTGTCTCCTACCTTTAATACGCCTGTTTCCACTCTTCCAACTGGGACTGCTCCGAGTCCAGTTATTGTGTATACGTCTTGTATTGGAATGCGTAGCGGTTTATCAATGGGTTTGGATGGCACCTCTAAGAGGTCGAAAGCCTCTAAGAGGGTAGGTCCTTTGTACCACGGCATTTTTTCGCTAGATTTGACTAGGTTGTCTCCTGTCCATCCGGAGGTAGGTACAAAAGGGATTTTTTCAACCTTATATCCAACCGTTCTAAGTATTCGAGAAATTTCGTTTTTAATTTCTTGGTATCTCTCTTGACCCCAGTTAACTGACGCGTCATCCATTTTATTTACTGCGACAACTACTTGTTTTACTCCTAACGTGAAGGCGAGGAAGGCGTGTTCCTGAGTTTGCCCTCCTGGGCCGATTCCTGATTCGAATTCTCCTCGTTTTGCGGATACGAAGATAACAGTACCATCAGCTTGACTGGCGCCAGTAACCATATTTTTTACGAAGTCTCGGTGTCCTGGTGCATCAATGACCGTGAAGAAATATTTTTTCGTTTCAAATTTCCAAAAGGCGAGATCGATAGTTAATCCTCGTTCCCTTTCTTCCTTTAATCTGTCGAGGACCCAAGCAAACCTGAAAGTTCCTTTCCCCATCTTCTCGGCTTCTTCCTCATATTGTTTGATAGTTCGTTCATCGATGCTTTTATTGAGATAGAAAAGATGGCC
>JAGLRI010000098.1 GCA_023136395.1 Candidatus Bathyarchaeota archaeon
TACTTATGTAAAGGCTTCAAGTTTTTCTTTGTTTGAACATCATTAGGTTCGACAATAAATACTATCTCAAACTTTTCCTTAGGGTATGTCTGGGCAGCTATACTCTTCGCAGTGGTCATTATGGATTGGTATTTCTCTTTATAGAGAGGAACTAAAATGGAAATGAATTCTGGGTTTAGTTTCCCAGAGGGCTTTATATAAACCTTCTTTTCTAATCTAAAGTACAATGATATAAACCATATAGCAAAGTTAATAATTGAAATTGATAACAACAAAAAACGTATGATGAAGAATACGTTAATAAACACAGAGGGTAGTTCTATCATTGATAAACTCTCTTCACTTCATATACGTTATCTGCTTTCAACAACACACCCTCTTATGATACCACACCTAAATAAAAGTAACCTTTGATGTCAAGAGCGTCTTAATCTTCTTTGGTATCGTGATCCTACGTACGTGTCTAACATAATCTGTAAGGACAAACTCTTCATTTAACGTAATGAATCTCCCAAGAGCCACAAATTCAATAATTGATAAAATTAACAAAGATTTGCAACAAAAGGAGTAAATTAATATTTTTCTTTGCTTTCTTGCTTCAACATTATTAGTTGAATTACAACGCTTTAAAAATTAAAGTTTGGATAATGGCGTTTAAAGTTCAGCAAAGCCTATTAAGCTTGCTTAAGCTATCATTCTTGAAGGGTTTTAGTGCATGAAGGACATGTTGTTAAAGTCTATTCTTGATAATATTCAAAAAGAATTGAAGAAGAGAGATAAAGTTCGAGTGGAGAGCCAATCAGATATGCGAAGAGTATTAAGCTTGTCTAAACAAGCGATTCTATTTGTTCATCAAGAAAGGTTTAATGACGCAACCAAATTTCTTGAAGATGCAGGTAAGCTTTTCGCTAAACTTCTTGGATTAGCAAAGGATCATCAAGACCTACTTTATAGCGGTTTAGTTGATGCAGCGTCTCAGGAATATTCTGAAGCGTGTGTACTTCTTGGACTGGTTATAGAAGGGCAATTTATCAGCCCTGAAAAACTTGGTGTTTCTGCCTCCTCCTACATTCTTGGTCTTGCTGATGTTATTGGAGAGCTCAGACGCAGAGCTCTCGACTCTCTTCGAAAGGGAGACATAGAAACCGCTGAAGACTCTCTACGTATAATGGAGCAGATTTTCATCGAGTTGACAGCAATGGATGATGCGTATATGCTTGTTAAGGGACTTCGAAGAAAATGTGACATAGCGAGACGTATAATCGAAACTACCAGAGGAGATGTCACGATAGAGGTGAGAAGAAGTTCACTGGAAAACTCCATTAAAAGACTAGAAGAAACCCTAGAGAAGGGTGAAGAAAAAATAACTTGATGCTTTTAAACGACTGAAAGGAAGCTTCGGGTATATACAAGCTACTTATTCAGAAAGAGTCTGGAGTATTTTCTATAAACTAACTAATAACTAATTATATGCAATGGTTGGAAAAAATGTGGGACCCAGAGAAAATAAAAAAATTAGCTAAACAAGATTACGAAAAAGTCTGGTTAGAAACAGCTAACTTGCTAAAAAGAAATGGAAGAAAAAATGTTTGGAAAAAAGCTTTAGGAAGAACTCATCCAGTCAATAATCTAATTGAAAAATTTAGAGGGGTACTCCATTCTTATGAATTTGAAGAAGTAGTTAATCCATCAATTGTTCCAGAAGATGACGTGAGAAGACAATATGGCTCCGAAGCAGGGGTGATACTTGATCGAATCTTTTACTTAGCAGGTTTACCCCGTTCAGATATAGGAATAAGTCGAGAAAAAACTTCAGAAATCCAGCAGATTGTTCCAAAGCTAGTTGATAATGAAGTTAAAAAGCTGCAGAAAATATTTCGGGAATACAAAGAGGGGAAAATAGAAGGAGATAATCTCGTTGAGGAAATGATTAATCGATTGGGCATAAAAACAGAGGACGCCACAACTATTCTAAGCTTATTTCCAGAGCTTACAAAATTAGCGCCCATCCCAACAAAATTAACTTTGCGTTCCCACATGACTGCATTATGGTTCTCCGTTTTAGAGGCTTTACAGGACAAAAAAAACATTGCCAACGAAACTTTTTTCGATTGGAAAAAAGTACAGGAGAGAACAGAAGCTTGATAAAACTCATTTATATGAATCATATGTAGCTTCAATAGTCGTTATGGCAGAAGACATAACGTTAGAGGACGGCGTTGAATTAACTAGATCCATACTTTCAGAAATATGTTTAAAGAATGCAAAATTCGAGTTGAAAAAAGCAACAAGCAAGTATTATGCTCCCAAAATGGAAATGGAGGTTTTCACAAAATCGGGCAATCAATGGATTGAGGTGGGCGACATAGGTCTATATTCCCCTGTTTCTCTGGCGCAGTACGACATTTGTTATCCAGTCTTTAACGCAGGACTTGGGGTAGAGAGAATAGCAATGCTTCTGCATGGAATAACAGATATTCGAAAAGTAACATATCCCCAATTTTACGCCGAATGGAAACTTTCAGATACGGAGATAGCAAAGATGGTTATGATTGATATAGAAACACAAAGCAAAATAAGCAGGAGAATACGAGAAGCAATTAAGTTAACAGCACTAAAGAATGTTAACGAACTCAGCCCATGCGAATTTCTTGCATATGAAGGAAAAATATTGGAAAAGACGGTTAAGGTATACATTTACGAAACAGATTCGGGAGTTGAATTGTTGGGCCCCGCTGCTCTTAACCATATTTATGTATATAATGGAAATATTCTAGGAATCCCAGAAAAAGGGATGGATCACCAGCCTTTTGTGAGAGAAACTCGAGAGAGGGGAGTTTCGGTTGGTTTTAGTTATCTTGATGCCACATCATCTCTTGCTGCAGCTAAAATCGAGGAAGGAATAAAGTTAGGTCTAAAAGAAGTTAAAATTAGAGTGAAAATAGCAAAGCAACCTAGTGATATAAATATTAAAATAAACAACGTTGCCAGACGATACATAACTGGCAAAAGAACTAAAATTGACATTGCTAGGCCTATATTTATTGGTGTTCGTGCAGAAATTAATTGATTAAATCATAGCTCTGTTCTGCAGTAATAACATTTATGTGGACGATTCATAACGTACTTGATTACTTTGCCACATTTCGAACAAGTTACACTTTGACTATTAGCTCCTAGACCCAATTTTTATTCACCTCCTTTGTTTCATTTGTAACAATTTTTACTTCAATTTCACTGTCAACCAAAGTATAGTTCAATCATTTGAAATACTAAAAGGTTGCAACCTAATATATAAAATTTGTGAAGTTTTTACCAGTATATAATAACATTATTTGTTGCGAGTTAAAAGGTCTCTTTTTATTTTATTTGCTAAATTATGGGCTAATCTCGTTGGTTCAGGAATCTTAAATTTTACTAAAAAATTTTTGACAATCTTAACAGCTGTTTCTAAGGTTATCATGTGACCTGCAGAAACAAAGATGGGATTACAACTACTTTTTGAGAGGAGGACTGCTCCAACTATTCTTCCCTGATAATTGAGGGGAACCCACTCTCCTATTTTATCTGGTTTTTGAGCGTACTCTCCACATAGTTTGTTTTTAGCGGCACCTATCACTGGTTTTTTGATCATGACACCAACATAAGAAGCACATCCACAAAATAGAGGATGTGAAATTCCATGTGAATCGAGCATAAGGACATCAGATTTAATCTTCAATTTTTTTTTCAAGGTTCATTATTATTGGACCTTCTCGAAAACTTAGGAAGGAATGTAAGGAAAGGGCGTTCTTTCGTGTAAAAATTTCTTCTCCTTTATTTGAAGAGTATCATATTTTATAGTAACAGCTACAGCCACGGCCTCTTTCTCATTAAAGGCGACGTCAAAACCAGTAACGAAGTTAATAGGCTTTTTAAAGCAATCAGATAATATCACCTTAGAGGCCATTCCTATTTGCAATCTTCGTAGCTCTTCTAAATCATGTTTTTACGTAATTTTGAAAATTCTTTTTTAGTTTGGAGATTAAATGTACAAAACTTTGTAAAAAGTGAAAAATGAGAGAAGTAACCGTGAATGATGTATTTTTTTTCTTATCGAGATGACATGGCAACTCTTTCCATTTCATGGCGTTTTTGTATTGCATGGCTTTTCATATCTAATTTTGCTGCTGAGACCAGTTCTTCAGCTAACCATTCTTCCAGGGGACGGGGATTGTTAAATGCCGCCCTTCTTGCTCCCTCGGAAAGAAAGCGGAGAGCCAAGTCTACCCTCCTTTGGGGAGAGATATCCACAGCCAGATGATAAACTACACCCCCAAAACTAATTCTAGTAGTATCCTCGCATGGAGCGGAGTTTTCAACAGCTTTAACGAGAAGTTCTATAGGATTGCGTCCTGTGCTAAGATGAATTATCTCGAAAGCGTTTCTTACGGCGTGGATACTTCTAGTCTTCTTTCCAGCGCTCCTCCCTGGTCGCATAAGGTTGTTTATAAGTCTTTCAACGATGTTAACCTCAGCTTTTCGAAATCTCCCATGCTCATGGCGCCCCATGCTGTGGGGAGAAAATACTGGTTTTAGGGAAATGTAACGCTTGAGTCCAGGATCCTTCACCTCAACTCCCTCAAGACTCCATTTTCCAAATAGGTTAATCTCCAGTTTTTTGCTCAAATTTTTTCACCATAACAAATTTGTAGCCTATTTTCAACGTATCGGTTTTTCTTTTCGACCATACACTAGCTCTTTGAGTGAAACCCCATTAACTAGGATAACTTTATATCGAACACCAGGGATATCACCCATGCTTCTGCCGCGAGAACCACCGATTCCTTCTATGATTACTTCGTCATGTTCATCGACCAAGTTGAGAGCACCATCTCCTGGAAGAAAGGCGGTAACGACTTTACCATTTTTAATGAGTTGAGTCCTTACACACTTTCGAATGGCACTATTTGGTTGTTTGCTCTCAATTCCAACTTTTTCTAGGACTATTCCACGACCCATGGGTGCGCCTTGTAGTGGATCAGATTTAACATCTAGGCGAAGCTTCCGGCGCTTGTAAGATCGTTCACTCCACCTAAGCTTCTTTCTTTTTTTAAGTAGTGTTCTTGCTGCAAATTCGCCTCTTGGTGCTTTAGAGCCCATAATTTTTCCTTTCCTTTAGCTTGGTATGGTTATGTGAAATATTTATAGATTTATGTAATTAACTATTTATGTGACACATTTATTGAATAGAAACGTTTTGTATCTGAAAGTATCTTTTAACTAGAAATCGAGTTCTTTCAGCTTTTATCCCATTTCTACCGATAGCTACTCCTTTATCTCTCAGATTTACTGAGACCACCGCGATTTTTTTTCCATTAGGGCGTTTGGTTAG
>JAGLRI010000099.1 GCA_023136395.1 Candidatus Bathyarchaeota archaeon
GCGAGCTGGGCTTCGCATCGGTCGCATCGAAGAAGTGACGCCTGTGCCCCATGATGGAACAAGAAGGAAAGGGGGCCGAAGAGGCCGTAGGGTTTAGATGGTTGAAGAGGCATGAATAAGGTGGATATTCAACTTATTGAAAAAACTAATATTTCAATGCAATTGGTTATTCGTGGGGTTGATGTACCTTTCATGAATGCTTTACGAAGGATCATGATGGCTGAGGTTCCTTCCATGGCTGTGGATGACGTAGTTTTTATTGAGAATTCCTCAGTGCTTCATGACGAGGTTCTTGCTCATAGATTAGGACTTGTTCCACTTGTAACGGATCTTGACTCCTATAACCTTCCTGAGAAGTGTACCTGTAAAAGCGAGTTTGGATGTAACCTTTGCCGGGTGACTTTAACCTTAGAAGCTGAAGCCTCCGAAAGTATAACGACTATTTACACTGGAGACTTAAAGTCTGAAGATCCTCATATCACACCTGTAAGTGATAAGATTCCCCTTGTGAAGTTAGCACCTGGTCAGAAAATAAAATTGGAAGCGTACGCTCGGTTAGGGACAGAGATGGTTCATGCAAAATGGCAACCTGTCTCTGTATGTGCTTACAAATATCTACCACAGATTAACATAGACGAAAAACTCTGTAATGCTTGCGAAGAATGTGTAAAAATATGTTCCAAAAAGGTCTTAGTTAGGGATGAAAATAAAATTGTGCCTAAGAACACGATTGAGTGTACCCTTTGCCAGGACTGCGTTAAAGTTTGCTCAAGTCCTCCAGCTATAAATGTAGCTTGGAGCGATGACTCGTATGTTTTCAACATTGAGACTGATGAGGTTCTTCCTCCAGAACGAATTGTGCTCGAAGCACTCAATATCCTTAACAGAAAAATTGATGATCTCCTCGGGCAGTTGACCACAAAAAATGAATTGTTGCACTAACAATTCGTAACTTTAACCTTTTTTAGCGAATTGCACTTACATCACAGTTGTTGTTCCATTCAACACAGTAGCTTAAGTATTAATTTCATTAGTGTGACATGAATAGATCAACGTTTATAAATCTCTTAGCTATTATGCATGCATGCAACACAGATCCGAACGAGTCTAAAAGGAGGGTTAACTTATTAAAGATATAACTAATCCCGAGTTGGTCGGTCTAGTTCGAACGTTAAGGACACAGTCTCGAGAAACTGGGGTAGGAATATGGCGTAATGTGGCCGAACGTCTTTCAAGTTCAAGAAAGAGACGTGTAACAGTAAATGTGAGCCGACTAAACCGTTATACAAAAAGAGGGGAGGTTGTGGTGGTTCCTGGAAAGGTATTAGGATCGGGAAGAATCGATCACTCCATTAACATAGCTGCTTTTGCCTTCTCTGATAAAGCGCGATCAAAGATACTAAAAGCTAAAGGGAGATGTTTATCTATCCTGGAATTGATAAAGAAAAATTCAAAGGGTGCTAATGTAAAAATAATTGGGTGAATAAGTGTGAATGTTAAACGTTTGGTAATAATAGATGCAACAGAACTTATCCTCGGTCGGATGGCTAGTATCGTAGCTAAACCTCTCCTTCAAGGTGAAAGAATTGTAATCGTAAACGCTGAGAAATCGATCATTTCCGGTAAAAGACTCAGCAGAGTTAAAGAGAGAAAAACGTTTCTCGAAGTTGGTCACCCGAGAAAGGGACCATTCCACTCTAGGAGGCCAGATCAAATCCTTCGTAAAACCGTTCGGGGTATGCTTCCTATAAGGAAGCCGAGGGGACGAGAAGCATATAAAAGACTTCGAGTTTTCATTGGGACTCCTGAAGAGTTTAAAGGTGTAGAAACCCAAACTATCCATGATGCTAATGCGGGGAAGTTAAAATGTCCTTATATTACACTTGGAGAGTTAGCAAAGGAAATTGGATGGACGCCATTGGGTGAATGATATGCCAAGTTCAAAAAGGATCCTGCTGACTAGTGGAAAAAGAAAAACTGCCATTGCCAGAGCTACAATCAAACAGGGAACTGGGAGAATTCGCATAAATAAAACTCCCCTCGAGATTTTTGAACCGAAAATCGCTCAAGACAAAATTATGGAGCCCATTCATCAGGCTGGTGATGTGTGTAAAAAACTTGACATTCACATCAAAGTTTCTGGTGGAGGGGTTATGGGTCAAGCCGAAGCTGTGCGGATGGCTATAGCCCGGGGTCTATTAAAATGGACAAAAAGCAGCCACCTTAGAACAGTTTTTACCGATTATGACCGAACTTTGATTGCGGGGGATTCTCGACGGAAAGAACCAAAGAAATTTGGCGGACCAGGTGCAAGAGCTAGAAGCCAGAAATCATATAGGTAACTGAGGGGGTCGTCTTAATTCTTTTCTTTGTATCACAACTTAAGTCTTTAGCTTTTTTTCTATGGGATTACGCTTATTAATTGTGAAGCAGAAAGTAACGTTTAATTAGTTCGATGGGTCAGGGAATAAAAACTATGAATCAACGTAATTGCCTTGGAGTGACTTATTAGATGATAATTCCTGTTAGATGCTTTAGCTGCGGTAAGTTAGTAGGTGATAAGTGGGAAGACTTTGTAAAGAAGGTAAAAGCTGGAGAAGATCCTAAGGTAGTTCTGGACAGTTTAGGGATGATTCGATATTGTTGTCGTCGAATGCTTTTATCTCATGTAGACATTATTGATGAGATCCTCAAATTTTATGAGGAGACTCAAAAAAAGGAATTTTAATCGTTCTAATGGGAGAAAGAATAATCTGTCAACCATTATTGAAGACATTGTCACTCGAAAGATCTTTAACAGTCGTGGTGAGGAAACGCTTGAAGTTGACGTAATAACTGTTGATGGTTTTGGTAGTGCCTCTGCTCCCGCTGGGGCCAGTAGAGGTAGCGCTGAGGTGGTACCGTATCCTAAAGGCGGTGTAGATTTTGCTATAAGAAAAATTGAGGAGGAAATTGCTCCTGAATTAATTGGTATGAATGCAGATGAACAAGAAACAATCGATCTTCTACTTCATGAAATTGATGAAACCAACAACTTCAGGAATATCGGTGGTAATACGGTTTGTGCAATTTCTTTATCTACAGCGGAAGCAGCTGCTTCCTCATACGGTATACCTCTATTTCAACATCTTGCGGGTTCTCTAGCCAGCAATCTTCCATATCCTTTAGGTAATGTTTTGGGTGGGGGAGAACATGCAGGTGGGAAAGCATCTGATATCCAAGAGTTTCTAGTTCTTCCCCTTAACGCAAGCACGTTTTCTGATGCAGCGAAGGCTAATATCATGGTTCATCAAAAGGTTTGTTCCATTCTAGAAAAAAAAGATTCAACATTCACTGGTGGGAAGGGAGATGAAGGAGGGTGGGCTCCTAACATAAGAACTGAAGACGCCTTAAAAATAATGGTTGAAGCTTGTAAAGAAGTATCTAATGAATTAGATTTGGAGTGTAGGGTTGGCGTTGACATAGCAGCTTCTACCTTATGGAACTCTAAAGAAAATTCTTACGTGTATGCAAGCGATGGGGTGAATATGAACCCTGAAGAGCAGCTCGATTATATGCTGCATCTCATTGAGAAATACCACCTCATTTATGTTGAAGATCCATTTCATGAAGATGATTTTGAAGGTTTTGCGCAACTTACAAAAAGAGTTAAAAACTGTCTTATCTGTGGTGACGACTTATTCGTTACAAACAAGGAGCGACTGGCTCATGGGGTGATGACTGGTTCCGCGAATGCAATTATTATAAAAACAAATCAGATTGGAACACTCACAGATGCTTGGGAGACAGTTAGATTGGCTATAAAAAATCATTATACTCCAATTATGTCTCATCGATCCGGAGAAACAACCGATACACACTTAGCCCATTTGGCGGTAGCTTTCTACTGTCCAATAATTAAAAGTGGTGTAGTTGGTGGAGAAAGAGTG
The DNA here is from genome assembly GCA_023136395.1 of Candidatus Bathyarchaeota archaeon. Lineage (GTDB taxonomy): Archaea > Thermoproteota > Bathyarchaeia > Bathyarchaeales > Bathyarchaeaceae > JAGLRI01. Next base: position 3,930 of record JAGLRI010000099.1, read on the forward strand.
GCAAAAATCAACGAACTTATCCGAATCGAAGAGTCTCTTGGAAATCGGGGGAAAATGTCTAATCTTTCATTTTAGGAGAAAAAAACATGTCGGAAAATGCAGTGGAAAAAGAAGAATCTGAAGTTATTGAGGAAGAGGAACTTTTACTACCTCAAGACACTCTGCTATCAGCGGGAGTTCATATCGGCACGAGAATGAAAACAAAGGATATACTTCCTTTCATTTACCGTGTTAGGGGTGATGGTTTGTTCGTTTTAGATGTTAAACAAACCGATAAACGAATTCGGGTCGCAGCAAAATTTCTTGCTAGGTTCGATCCACCTAAAATTGTGGTAGTAGCAGCGAGAGCATACGGGCATACTCCGGTGAAGAGATTCTGCGAAGTAACTGGAGCAACACCGGTTGTTAGTCGTTTTGTTCCAGGACTATTTTCAAATCCGCTTTATCCACACCGTATCGAACCGGACGTTGTTGTTGTGTCTGATCCTCAAGCTGATACGCAAGCTGTTAAAGAAGCTTCAGCTAATGGTATCCCAGTGGTGGCTCTTTGCAGTACAGACAATGAGTTTTCTACTGTAGATTTCGTTATTCCAACTAACAATAAGGGTAGAAGGGCATTAGCAGTGATCTATTGGCTTCTTGCTAGGCAAGTAATGCGGGAGAAGGGTGAGATACCTCCCGATGGGGATATTGCCTTCACCATTGACGATTTTGAGGTAAAATTAGTAAGAGACGAATAATAGGGGAGACCGTTTGAAAGTAAGGCATCCACGTCAAGCTGGATTGTTTTATGCTGGCACTTCAGAAGCCTTAAAAACACAGATAGAGAGATGTTTCACTCACAAATTTGGACCCGGTAGAATTCCTAAAGTACTGAGAAAGGGTTCCAGAAATATAGTTGGGCTTGTTTGTCCTCACGCTGGATACATATATTCTGGACCTATAGCCGCACACGCTTATTACAAATTAGCGGAAGATGGATGCCCCAAAACAATTGTCTTTTTTGGTCCTAATCACACTGGGCTTGGTAGCGCACTCACCATCATGAATGAGGGGTTTTGGCGTACTCCCTTAGGAGACGTTGAGGTCGACACTGAAATTGCCAACCAAATTCTTCTTGAGACCAGCATAATTGATGTGAATGATTCAGCCCACGCTTTTGAGCATTCCATCGAGGTTCAGCTTCCTTTCCTTCAATACCTATATGGTCAATCCTTCAAGTTTGTTCCCCTCTGTTTCCTCATGCAGGATTTAAAAACAAGCCGTGAGGTAGGAGAAGCTGTTGCAAACGTTTTGAGGGAGAAGGATGTTTTAATTATTGCTTCAACAGACCTGACCCATTATGAATCTCAAGAAAATGCTGAAAAAAAAGACAATATAGTCATTAAAGCTATTATAAACCTCGATGAGGAAGAACTATACTCCAATGTAGAGTCTTAATC